>JAHZJA010001454.1 GCA_022601155.1 Deltaproteobacteria bacterium
GACAGTCCCGAGCGCGGGGCCAGCTACGGTCGGCCTGAGCACCAGGCCAGCCCGAAGCGGCGGTGAAGCTCGCGATGGGCATGGTGGCGAGATCCGGTCTGACGACCGCGCCACGGCGCTGTGGAAGGACCAAGCGCGGTCCGCGGGGCGGGGCTTGCGGCTCGCTGCGCTTTGGTCGAGCATGCCTGCGCCATGAAACGTCTCGCAGGTTCCGTTGCCCTCGCCCTGTGTGTGTCCTCTGCCTTCGCCTGCGATTCGGGCGAAAAGAAGGATGCAAAGAAGGCCGATGCGAAGAAAGCCGACGCGAAGAAAGCCGACGCGAAGAAGGCTGACGACGCAAAGCAGGCCGGCGGCGACGCCAAGGCCGAAGCCACCCCGGCCGCTCCGGTCAAGCTCGCCGCATTGTCTCTCGAAGACGCGGGTCTCGAAGGCACGCTGCAGGCCCCCGAGGGCGCCAAGGCCAGCGCGGAGTTCGGTGCGTTCGTGGTCAACGCAGGGGAGAGCTTCCAGCTCGAGATCCACTCCAGCGCCGCCGACCTGGCCGCGCGGAAGAAGGAGATCGAGGGCAACACCGTCAACAAGCTCAAGAGCTTCGTCACCGAGAACGAGACCGAGCTGGTCTACGAGACCGAGGTGATGGGCAAGAGCGAGTTCCACTTCCTCGCCAACATCAAGGTCGACGACGCCAGCTACAACTGCGAGGACAAGAAGGGGCCGGTCTACGCCAAGGCCGACGTCGACGCGATGCTCGCCGCCTGCAAGTCGCTCAAGCCCAACGAGTAGCGCGCCTCGCCGATGGTCGTGGTGGGTACACTGCCCCCATGGCCATCATCGACAGCATCGCAGCGTTGGAGTCGCTGTACGGGCTTCCCAACGAAGCCTCGACGGTCAAAGAGGTCCCCCGGGTCACGCCGCAGTACCGTGCGCTGATCGAGGCATCTCCGTTCGCGATGCTGGCGACCAGCGGCCCCGAGGGGCTCGATTGCTCGCCGCGAGGGGACCGGCCGGGCTTCGTCCGAGTCCACGACGAACGCACGCTGATGCTGCCCGATCGGCGGGGCAACAACCGGGCCGATTCGCTTCGCAACATCATTGGCGACCCGCAGGTGGCGCTGTGCATGTTGATCCCGGGTTGGGGCAATGCGCTGCGGGTCAATGGACGGGCACACCTGCAGACTGACCCCGCGCTGCTCGCCAGCTTTGCGGTGGAGGGCAAGCAGCCGCGCTCGGTCGTCGTGATTGCCGTCGACGCGGTCTACTTCCAGTGCGCTCGGGCGATCGTTCGCTCGGGGCTGTGGAATGCGGAGCGACACGTGGCGCCCGGGAGCTTGCCGTCGGCGGGGGACATCCTCGCGACGCTCAGTGACGAACGCGTAGGCGGCCCGGAGTACGACCGTGCGTGGCCGGACCGCGCTCGTCGTACGCTGTGGTAGCCCGCCGGCGGGACGGTCAGTCCGCTTCGAGATCGACGTACGCGAGGCGGGGGAATTTCTCGACCAGCTGCGCTTCGATCCGGTCGACCTCTCGGCCCAGCTCGTCGAGCAGCTGCTCGCCGAAATCGGCGGCGAATCGCTCTCGGGCCTCCTCGTCGTCGAGCTTGGAGTGATGCTCGTGCACCAGCTTGGTGAGGCGCGCCCCGAGGACTCGGCCGTCGAAGTCCAGCTCGGCTTGGAAGCGGAAGCTGTCGGCCCCCACCACCCGGGTCCGGACCCGACGCACCCGCTGCACCTCGGGCAGGCCGTCGAGAAACGCCTCGACCTCCTTTTGCAGCCCGCGGGGAATGGCGGGCCCCAGCAGCAACGTCCGATTCCGAATCCCCAGCCACACCGCGACCGCCCCCAGCATCAGCCCGATGACGATCGCACCCACTGCGTCGTAGACCGGGTTGCCCGTCAGCTGGGCCATGCCGATGCCGGCCACCGCGACCAGCACGCCTGCGCACGCCACCGCGTCCTCGAGCAGCACGGCCGCCGCGGTGGGATCGGAGGTCGTGCGGAGGTACCCCATCAGGCTGAGGTCGCCCTTCTTCGCCCACACGACGCGGGCGGCCTGGAGCAACACGTAGGCCTCGACGGCGAACGAGATGCCCAGGACGGCCAGCGGGACCCACGACAGCGACAGCTCGGGGGGAGAGATGAGGTCGTGGATGCCGTGATAGACGGTCACGCCACAGCCGAGGACGAAGATGCCTACCGCCGAAAGCAGCGAGTACAGGTATCGGTCGGCTCCGTAGCCGTAGGGAAACAGAGCGTCGGCGGGCCGCTCGCTGCCGCGGATGCCCAGGAACAGCAAGCCCTGGTTGACGGTGTCGGCCAGCGAGTGGATGGCCTCGGAGAACATCGCGCCCGAGCCAGAGAACACGAATGCGCCGAACTTGAGGACGGTCAGCAGGCCGTTGCCCAGCAACGCGCTGACGACTGCACCCTTCGATGAACCTGCCACGGGCGTGCGACTTTCGCCGCGCGGGGATGCGGGGTCAAGCCGAACTCATCCGAGGGGCTGTAAGAGCGCCCTCGCGGCTGGCGTTCGGGGGCCGTCATGCGACGGATGAAGCCCCTACTGTTGATCTTGGCCACCTTGACCGTGTTGTTGCCCACCGCTGCGCAGGCCGCAGGTCTGAGGATGGCAGGGGGTACCCGGGAGCGCGTTCCGCTTCGTGAGCGCGAGGCTCCGCCGCGCAAGGGCATCGCGGTCGGCGCGAGTGTGATGCCGGGCGCGATCGGAATGTCGGGGACCTTCGTCCCCGCCATCCGGGCGCAGTACGAGGTCGGGGGTGGGGTCACCGACCGGTTCACCCTGGGAGTGGCGCTCGGTGGGACGGCGTACCTCGGGCTGGACAAGGGCAGCTTCAATGCCGACGTGGTCGGCACTCGGTTCTTTGGTCGCGGCGCCTGGCTGCGGGCAGGGCTCGGGGTGACCAGCCACTCGCCCGCGCTCGCCTCGGTGCCCACCTCTCCCGCGCTCGGTGGGACGATCGGCCTGGGCTACGAGTTCCGGTTGTTCAAGCGCGTGGGTCTGGGCCTGGGCGCGGACTACGATCTGCGCGTGCGCACCGACGGCCGTCTCGCCCACGGGATGTTCTTGGCCCTGCGGTTCACGGGCTACATCAAGGGCAAGAAGCACTAGCCTCGACTTGGGCGGTGGGAAAGTCGAGGCTAGGCGAAACGAGCGAGAGCGGCGGGTCGCACCGTCCTGCGCGACCAACCGCTCCCTCTCGCTCGAAGTTGCAGGTCGTGGCCCCGTTCACCCCCCCGGCGTTCGGGACCACGACCGTGCCTCAATGTCCCAACCTTCAGACACCCCTTCGGCCCTCGCTTCCGAAGGGGCGCTCGACTTTTTTGGCCGCGGTGCACAACCTGTTTGGTGGCCTACTCGCCCATCGTGAGGCCGCCAGATCGGCGCCAGGCGGCGATGGCCCCAATTTGTACCCAGCGCCGCCGGCTACGGCCTTCGGCCGCCACACCCGACGGCGGCCGCGCGCGGACCTGGCCTGGTACGATCGCTCTGTGTTCGGCCGGCTTTGCGCGACGGGTTTGAGCCTGACTCTGCTGGGGACTGGATGCGGCGACGTCAGCCGACGGCCGTGCGAGGAGCGGGCGGGGGCGACGGCGGAGCTCAGTCGCACCGAGCTCACCATCGAGTCTCCGTCTGATGAGATGGACGAGGCCTTGGTGCTCTCGGCCGAGATCGCGGCCGGAGACGATCGCGACACGGCGTGGGCGGGCCGTCGCTGTGGTCTCGATGCGTTGATCTGGGTACCCGACGCGGTCGAGCCCGC
>JAHZJA010001455.1 GCA_022601155.1 Deltaproteobacteria bacterium
GGATTCGCGACCGACGCTGGGCTCGAGTCCGACGCTGGGCTCGAGTCTTGGCTGGAGCTCGGCGTACCAGTGGCAGACGCAGCCACCGTCGTCCATCAGCCGCTCGACGCCGACACCGAGGTCCCGATGGTCCGGGGCGGCCAGGGCTCGACGATGCTGCCACTGTCGATCCGAGCCGCAGGCTTCGACATTCCAGGCACCGGTCACGAGCGCATGTGGCCCGCCCTGGATGTGCGCGCCGAGGCCCCGGGCTCCGCCGGCCTGGACCCGCTGCCGCTGTTCGAGATCACGGGCTACCCCGTGTGGTTCGAGCGCGACGGCGACGCGTGGTCGTTTCCCTACTTCGGCATGGTGCTCCCCGACGACGCCGTCCCCGTCGAGAGCCTGGTGGGACGCACGGTCTTGGTGGAGGCGACGATGTGGCCCGCGCACGACGATGCCATCACCACCACGGTGGAGTTCGTGATCGGAGCCGCGCCGGATTCTCGGGTCGATGGGCAGTAGGCTCGGGCCCCGAGCCCGCCGCGGAGCATCGGGATGTTGCGCCATCGACTCACCACCGACCGCGGGCACGGTGATCTCGATGGCGATGGGTGGGTCGACGACCTGGACTGGAGCACCAACGACAGCCGAATCGTGATAGGCGACAGAGTCTGGCGCTCCGTCCGTGTGACGCAGCCCCAGCGGCGCAGTAGGGTGTCGCGCGATGATCGGCTACACCACCCTCGGCACGGCGGACTTCGAACGGGCTCGTGCCTTCTATGACACGGTCCTCGCCGAGCTCGGCGCCCAGCTGCTGTACGCGGGCGAGCGCGAGGCCTACTGGGGTGACAGCCCCGAGGGCACCAAGTTTGCCGTCGTGCTCCCGCTCGACGGCGAGCCGGCGTCGGTTGGCAACGGGAGCATGGTTGCGTTGAAGGCCGACAGTCGAGACCAGGTCGACGCCACCTACCGCAGTGCACTCGACCATGGTGGTACCGACGAGGGTGGTCCTGGTCCACGCGGCAAGGGCACGTTCTACGGCGCGTACTTCCGCGATCCGGATGGGCACAAGATCTGCGTGTTCGTGACGTAGCGAGGTCGCAGCACGGGGCTCGGCCCAACGCTGCCGAGCTGGTCTCCCTAGCAACCCGACCTCCGGTGAAGCCCAAAATCGGGGCTCCAACCGGGGAGGCCACCACACCAGCGCTGCCCCCAGCCCGGTCGATGGCCTCCCCGATGGAGCCGCCTGGTCGGTGACTATTGAATTTCGGCGACTATCGAATACGTTCCGAGGTAGATCGCAGAGGCGGTGACGTAGGCATCCTTCGCGTCGAAGTCGCGGTCGGCCAGCGGTTTCCAGCCGTCTTCATGCTCGGTCAGCACGCTGAGGTCCTCGATGTCGACGCCGTCCAGTGTCTCGGCGTCGAGCGCGTAGGTCACGAAACAGGGCCTGAGCAGCTGCAGGCCCCAGGGGCCCAGCTCGTAGCAGGGCCCGAGCGATTTCGCCTGCTCGCACTCCACCTCGTCGACGGTGATGTCGGTCTCGTGCTGGAGCGCGCCCTTGGGGATCTCCACGGTGAAGCGACCGTCGGCCGACTCCACGATGCCGCCCCGCGGGCCGATCTCGACCCCTGGCGCTTCGGAACATCCACCGAGCAGGGCCGTCCCGAGCAGCATGAGCGTGGTGATGCGTTCCATTGAGTTCCCGTTCCACCTACTAAGTCACCCAGCACACCAAGATCTATTCGCCGACCTTACTCCGCCAGCTCCCACGGGAGGAACCGCAGCGTCAGCATCACGGCCAATCCGGCCTCGGCTGCAACCAGATCGATGCCCTCGGCGACCCACGCCTTCTCAGGCCGCCCCAGCAACACCGCCACCTTGGCGTCCTCGCCCAGCCTCAGCTGGGCCACGGGCACGGGCAGCAGCCGCTCGAGACGCTTGACCCGGACCACCCGGGTGAGCACCTCGATCGTCTCCACGCGGTCGCTGCCCACCTGCACGAACTCTCCCGCAAAGTTTGCCGACAGCAGGGCGCGGACGGTGAAGCTCCACGGCGGCAGCTCGCGGGCCTTGGCCACACAGTCGAGCGTGATCTCGTCGCCGTTCTCGTCGAGCACGGCGCGGTAGTCCGCGGCGACGGACACCCGCCGCTGCAGCCGACACGAGGTCGTCCACGACCGACCCGAAGGCGCAGTCAGCACGAGACCCGCGCGATGCTGCGTCACGGGCCGCGCGACGTCCTCGCTGGCGAGTGGACCATCGGCATCGGGCGCCTCGCTGCGCACGCCGGCGTCCCGCACCTGGTAGGGGCCCAGATCGAAGCCACCGTCGGCGCGCTCTCGCTCGAGCGGCAGCCCCTCGGCGGCAAGGGTGGGATCGACCACCTTGAGCGAAGGCCGCTGGGTGAGACTGCAGCCCAAGCCGACCATTGCCACCAGACCTACCGTCACCCCTCGTGACGGGCGCGGCCCGGGCCGAGCCGACGCGCACCCCAGCCCCACACAGGCCCGCCCGGGAGGCCCGAGCGGCAGTTCACGGCGACGGCGAAACAACGGCATTCGCGGCACCATAGCGCGGACGCTACGCGTCGGGGACGGCCGCCGTGTGGGCGAGACCCTTGCCGTCGCCGACCTCGCACAATCAAAAACGAGCGGAGCCCCAGGCGGCGGGTCGAAGACGAGGCGGCTGGAGAGCACACCGGACCGTCATCGGTCGCACGACGGAAGAAATCACCCCTGATCCACCGCCATGCAAGGCGGACGGGCCATGCACCAACCACCGGCAACCCGGCCTCTTCCCGCCGCTTGGGACTTCGCTCGCCAATGAGTCTAGGCGGGTGCTGTTTCACCTGTATGAGACAGCCCGACGGACCTTTGATGGCACCCGTACACGGGCCGCGGGTCCGGCGCATTGCGAGTTCGTCCCTCGATCACGCGCGGTCTGAAACTCCCGGTGAACTCGACGGGTCGATTGCCTTGAGTGCTTTCCGCCCCGTGGGTGGGAATCGAGTCGCGGACCCCCGGCATATGCCCTTCTGCCGGGGTTTCGCGGCTTTCTTTGTTGCGATCGCTGGCGATGCGCGGGCCCGGCCCGCCCCCCATGTAGCGCCCCCTCGGGTGTCGTAACCGTGGGCGCGATGGCGACGGTCCGTGGCTTCCAATTTGCAGCGCTGCGCAACGGGTCCATGATCCGCCAGCAAGCGCCCACGTCATGGCCCGAATTCGCAGTGCCCTGTTGCCGCTGGTCGTAGTCGCCGCTGGTGCGTCGATCGCTGGGTTCTTGATTTCAAGCCGGCCCCAGGCCCAACAGCAAGCCCCCGACGATCCGATCTCGATCGTCGAGGTCGAGGTGGCTCGCCCCGGCCGTCACCAGGTCTCGATCGCAGTGATGGGCGTGGTCCGAGCCGAGCGCGAAGTGACCCTGCAACCGGAGCTGGCCGGTCGCGTCGTGCAGCAATCAGAGCGACTGGTCGACGGCGGTCTCGTCCGCGTGGGCGACCCTCTGGTGCGCCTCGACTCCCGCGACTACGCGACCGCGGTGGAGATGTCCAAGGCCGACCTGGCCCAGGCGCGGCTGGCCGTGCGCGAAGAAACAGTCCAGAAGAAGGTGGCCGAGGCCGAGTGGCGCAACGCCCCCGACGATTTCTCCGATGACTCGCGCGCCTACGTGATGCGCGAGCCTCACCTCGACGCCGCGGAGGCCCGGGTGAGCTCGGCCCGCAGCCGCATCAAGAAGGCCAAGCGCGACGTCGGCAAGACGATCATCACCGCGCCCTTCGACGCGGTGGTGCTGTCCGAGGCGGTCGAGGTCGGCCAGATCGTCACGCCTCAGACCCCCGTCGCCCGGCTGGCCGGGGTCGATCGTTTCTGGATTCAGGCCTCGGTGCCGGTCTCGCAGCTGTCGTTCCTCGAGATCCCGCGGGTCAACACCGAGCAACGCGAGGGCTCGGCCGCCACCGTCATCGATCGCGCCGCCAACGAGGCGCCACGCGAGGGCTACGTGCTGCGGCTGCTGCCCGCCGTCGAAGAACGCGGTCGCATGGCCCAGCTCATCATCGCGGTCGACGATCCGATGGGCCTGAAGCTCCCGATCGGCGAGCGCCCGACGCCGCTGTTGGTCGGCACCTACGTCGAGGCCATGCTCACCGGGCGGGCGCTCGACTCCGTGGTCCCGGTGCCGCGCCGCGCGATGATCGATGACGGCCGCTTGTGGGTGGTGGACGACGAGCAACGGCTCCACGCCCGCGAGGTCGAGGTGGTGTGGCGTGAGCGTGGCCGCGTGTTCGTGCGCGAGGGCCTGGCCGCGGGCGAGCGCTTCGTGGTGAGCAACCTGCCGCTGGCCACCGAGGGCATGCGCGTCGAGCTCGATCCTCAACCCACCCCACAGGACGGCTGAGCGCAGTGACCAAGCCGTCCGAAGAGTCGCTCGACCCCAAGGACAAAAAGGGGGTCGTCTCCTGGTTTACCCGCAACCCGGTCGCCGCCAATCTGCTGATGTTGGCGCTGCTGCTGGGCGGCGTGATGGTGGGCCTGGGCGTCAAGCAGGAGGTCTTTCCGGACTTCAAGCTCGACATGGTGGCGGTCACCGTGCCGTACCCCGGGGCCAGCCCCTCGGAGGTCGAGCAGGGCATCATCGTGGCCGTCGAAGAAGCGGTGCGCGCACTCGATGGTGTCGACCGCGTCACCTCTTCGGCCCAGGAAGGCGCAGGGCGAGTGTATGTCGCGCTCGAGCTCGAGGCCGACCCCAACAAGCTGCTCGCCGACGTCAAGAACGCGGTCGATCGGCTGACCTCGCTCCCCGAAGACTCGGAGCGCCCCACCGTCTCGCTGGTCACCAACCGGATGGAGGTGATCTCGCTGGTGCTCTATGGCGACCAGGACCCGGCCCTGCTGCGTTCGCTGGCCGAGTGGACCCGCGACGAGCTGCTCCGCGATCCGCTGATCACCCAGGCCGAGCTGCTGGGCGCACCGATGCACGAGACCTCCGTGGAGGTCCCGCTGGCCAAGCTCCGCGAGCACGGCCTCAGCCTCGACGGCATCGCCCAGACGATCGCACGCTCGTCGGTCGAGCTTCCGGGTGGCGCGGTCAAGACCGAGGGTGGCGAGGTGCTGCTGCGCACCGCCGAGCGACGTCAGCGAGGGGTCGAGTACGCCGAGCTCCCGGTCGTCACCAGCCCCACGGGCACCCAGGTCACCCTGGGCGAGCTCGCTTCGGTCCGCGAGACCTTCGCCGAGACCGACGAGTCGGCCATCTACGACGGCAAGCCGGCCATCATGCTCAAGGCCTACCGTACGGGCGAGCAGACCCCCATCGAGGTGGCCGATGCGGTCAAGGCCCAGCTCGAGCGTCTGCGGCCGCAGCTGCCCCCTGGCGTCGATGTGGCTCTGTGGGCGGACTGGTCTGAGATCTACCGCGCGCGCGTCGACCTGCTGATGCGCAACGCGTACATCGGCCTGGCCCTGGTGCTGCTGGTGCTGGGGTTGTTCCTCGAGCTGCGCTTGGCGTTCTGGGTGACGATGGGCATCCCCGTGTCGTTCCTGGGCGCGCTGCTGCTGATGCCCGCGATGGACGTCAGCGTGAACATGCTGTCGCTGTTCGCGTTCATCGTCACGCTGGGCATGGTGGTCGACGACGCGATCGTCGTGGGTGAGAACATCTACGAGGCGCAACAACGCGGCGAACCACGCCTGCGGGCTGCCATCCGTGGCGCACGGCAGGTGGCCATGCCCGTGTGCTTTTCGATCGCGACCACCGTGGTCGCGTTCATGCCGATGCTGTTCGTGCCGGGGTTCTCGGGCAAGTTCTATCGGGTGATTCCCAGCATCGTGATCTCGGTGCTGGTGATCTCGCTGGTGGAATCGCTGTGGGTACTCCCCGCCCACCTCGCCGCACTGAAGAAGCCCAGGGACACAGGCTGGTACGCGGCGCTGCACCGCCAGCAACAGCGCGTCAGCCGAGGCCTCGAGAACTTCGTCGCGCGCCGCTATGCCCCGGTGCTGCGGGCGGCCTTGCGGCGGCGCTACCTCTCGCTGGCGATCGGAGCGGCCGTGTTGCTGGTCGCGGTGGGCTGGGTGGGCGGCGGCCGCATCGGCTTCCGCTTCATGCCCGAGATCGACGGCTCACTGGCGGTCGTCTCGCTCGAGCTTCCGTTCGGGACCGCCATCGAAGACACCGACCGGATCCGCCGACACGTGATGGCGGCCGCCCAGGAGGTGATCGACGAAAACGGCGAGGACGGCATCGTACGGGGGGTCTTCAGCCAGCTGGGCACCCCACTCCCCGGTGCGCCCGGCATCGCCAACCGATCGGTGGTGGGCGGCCACGTCGCCAACGTCCAGTTCTTCTTGGTGCCGTCGGCCGAGCGCGAGATGTCATCGGCACAGTTCGTCCAGCGGTGGCGCCGCAAGGCGGGGCGGATCGCAGGCATCGAGAACATGCGGTTCTCGATCGCGCTGGGGCCGAGCCCGGGTGCACCGATCAACGTCGAGCTCGTGCACGACGACATGGACGTGCTCGAGCTGGCGTCGGCCGAGCTGGCCGAGTCGCTCGCCACCTACCCCGGGGTCTGGGACATCAACGACGGCTTCGCCCGCGGCAAGCCCCAGCTCGACATCAAGATGAGGCCGAAGGCCTCGGTGCTGGGCCTGACCGCGGGTGATGTGGCCACCCAGGTCCGTGCCGCGTTCTACGGCACCGAGGCGCTGCGTCAGCAACGAGGCCGCAACGAGGTCAAGGTGGTGGTACGTCTGCCGGCCGAAGAGCGCCGCTTCGTCCACGACTTCGAGAACCTCCTGCTGCGGACCCCGTCGGGCGGGGAAGTCCCGCTTCAAGAGGTCGCCCAGATCTTCCCGGGGCGCAGCTGGCCGGTCATCAATCGTTCCGAGGGTGCGCGGTTCGTCGAGGTGACGGCCGACGTGCGCAGCGGCGAGGCCAACCCCAACACCATCACCGCCTCCATCGAGGCCAACGAGCTGCCGCCGCTGCTGGCGAAGTACCCGGGGCTCAGCTACGAGTTCGGCGGCTCCCAGCGAGAGCAGGCCAAGGCGATGGGCAGCCTGTTCGCGGGCGGGCAGATGGCGTTGGTCGCCATCTTCGCTCTGCTGGCGATCCCGTTTCGCAGCTACACCCAGCCCATCATCGTCATGGCCGCCATTCCGTTCGGCGTGGTCGGAGCCATCATCGGCCACGTGATCATGGGCTTCGAGCTGTCGATGATCAGCGCGATGGGCATCGTGGCGCTGTCAGGCGTGGTGGTGAACGACTCGCTGGTGCTGGTGGACGCGGCCAACGGCTATCGTCGTGACGGGCGGCCGGTGTTCCAGGCGATCCATGCCGCGGGCGTGCGGCGGTTTCGGCCGATCTTGCTGACCTCGTTGACCACCTTCTTGGGGCTCATTCCCATGATCACCGAGACCTCGGCGCAGGCGCAGTTCCTCATCCCCATGGCGGTGAGCCTGGGCTTTGGCGTGCTGTTCGCGACGTTCATCATCCTGCTGCTCGTGCCCTCGTACTACCTGGTGCTCCACGATCTACTGGGATGGCTGGGACGCGACGAGCCGGTGGTCAATCCGCCGCGCGACGGTACCGACACCGATGCGACCGTGGCTGCGCCAGCCCAATAGCGCCCCCCTGCGCGACCGCGGCCCCAGCCGCGAATTGTTGGGGCCCGCTGCACGGATCCCTCGCCGCCGTCCCAACTAGGTGTATGGCGCCCAGGCTCTTGTTTCCCGTGCTCCTTGGCCTCTGTGGCTGCTCGACGATCTCCATGAAGGTGACCCGGAGTCCAGACTCCGTGCTCTCGGACATCGTGGTCTCCGCGCGCTCGCAGCAAGTCGCGACCCGCACGGCCAACCGGCTGTGTTCCTCCGTCGGACCACTGAAGGTCGTCGACCTCAGCCAAGACGCGGCGGGGTGGACCCTGCGCGGTCGCTGCCAGACCGTGGAGCTTTGGGGCCCGCTGGGGCCCGACGACGCGGTCACTTCACATCTACTGTGATGACCGCCGACGGCGCGGTCTTGGCCACGGCCTTGTAGAAGCTGCCGGCATCCGCCGTGATCCCGATGCACCCCTCGGTGCCCGGGACGTTGCCGTCGGGGTGGATGCCCAGGCCCGTGCGCGTGGTGGCGAACTCCGCCGTCAGCGGAATGAAGAACCCCAGCCCGCTGGCCTTGTCCTTGAAGGGCTCACCGATGGTCGCCGAGTGCGGCGTGACCCGACGTCGCTCGAGCCGATACTCCCCGGCCGGCAGCGCCCCATTGTTGTGCGGGCCCGACACCGCAGTCCACGTCTTGCTGCCCCAGCTGAGCGTTCCCGTTGCGCGATTGAAGGTGATCGTATTGGCCATGGTGTCCGATCCCGCCGGGGCATCGTGAACCCCAGCGATGATCGGCAATACCGTGGGCCTCCGGCTCCGTCGACCATGCCTTCGGGACAATCGAGGCTCCACGGTCACCACCCTCACCGATCATCTCCCGATGTCTCGAAGGTGATCGACGTTGGACCGACGAGCGGCGCCGTCAGTCGTACAAGTCCTGCGTACCGAACAA
This sequence comes from Deltaproteobacteria bacterium, assembly GCA_022601155.1. GTDB lineage: Bacteria > Myxococcota_A > Polyangia > Nannocystales > Nannocystaceae > Paraliomyxa. The sequence goes on from JAHZJA010001455.1 coordinate 8,533, forward strand.
TCCCTGTGCCATGCCAGCCGAGCCCTCGAACGCGATGGGCACCACGTCGTCCATGCAATCCAGCAGCGGCCCGGTGGGGTCTTGGATGAAGTTGAACATCACGTTGATGGCACAGCCATAGCCCTGCGCGGTGGGAGAGTGAAAGCCATGGTTGCCGTCGGGAATCTCCAAGAAGTGCTGATGGATGCCACCGAAGTGGGTGGCAAAGTCTTCACCGAGCTCGATCGGGCTGTTGGGGTCGAACTCGCCGACCATCATCAACATCGGCACATCGGATTGCGCGTAGTTCAGCACGAACTCGTCGTGCGGGTAGGTCGGCCAGGTCGGTGACAGCAGCACCCGGCCCTCGGTCGACCCCAGGCCAAAGATCGCATCGGCAGCCGCCTGCTGGGCCTGCTCGAGGGTCGGCACGGGCGGGTGCCACATCTCGGAGAGGCTGACGTGCTGGTTGAGCGCAGCCGAGAACAAGGGGTCGCCGAGCAGGCCGGACAGCGGGTCTGCCATCTGTGGGGCGGCGGCCTGGAGCGCAGCGACGTCCGCGGCGCTGCAGCGGGCCAGCCGATACACGATGGCCGGAATGAAGGCGCGCTGGGGCCCGCTCCACGACAGCAGCGCCGAGAAATACAGCTTGAGTGTCGCGCGATCGAGACCCGCGGCGAGAGCTCCCGGGCACAGCCCCGCGTCGACCTGGTTCATCACCGCTTCGGTGACGGCGCGAGCATCGGGCCCCAGGCGACTGGCGCAGAACGGATCACTCGAACATCGGTCCATGAAGCGACGCCCCGCCTCGTCGTACTGCTCGGTGAACACGGTGAAGTCGAAGCCGGGTGGAGCGATACCCAGCAGCGAGAGGCTGTCGGGTTGGTCCGGATGGATCTGGAGATAGCGGTGGCCCCAATACGTGCCGTAGGAGCTGCCGAACACGTGCACGGCTTGCGTGCCGCGAAGCTCTTGGACCAGCCACCCCACATCGCGCGCGGCCTCGCTGGTGCCCAGGTGGTCCAGAGCCGAGCCCCACACCGCGTCGATGGCAACCAGGCACGCCGGCCACTCGTCGGCGGTGATCGTCAGGCCCGCGGGCGACCCTGCGGCCTCTTGGACCGGGCACCCCAATCGCGTGGAGCGACCGGTGCCACGGTGGTCGGGCAGGTACACCACCAGGTTGGGATCGGCATCGGCGAACGCGCTGGCGTTCCCTTCGTCGCCGGCCCCGGCCGCACCCGGCCCGCCCATCAACATCCATAGCTGCTTGTCACCACGTGGGTTGCCGATGCGCTTGACGAACACACTCAACCGCAGCCCCTATGGGTCGGACCAGTCGACGGGAAGCAAGATGTCGGCGCACTCCGCCTCCAGGCCTGGACCTCCCGTGAAGACCGGGCACGGGACCCAATCGATCTCCGCCTCGTAGGGCTCTACCGGCTCACCGGTCCCCGTCGTATCGCCATCACTGCTGCCATCGGTCGCCGTGTCGGCGCTGCTGTTGCCAGCGCCGTCGGACGAGACATCGCCACACTCTTCGGTCTCGTGCTCATCATCGTCACCGGTCGATCCATCACCATTCGCGGCCGGATCTGCGCTCGTAGCGAGGGTCGTACAGCCGATCGCGAGCGATCCCAGCAGGGCGGCACCAAGAATTGGAAAACTACCATTCATTGCGAAACACCTCCTCACACGAGGAGAGGCGACAACGACGGTGACTCCTGCACGCTTTCGTCAGGAAATCGTCAGAACACGATTCAGCCCCAGGTCCGGGAGGCATGCAGCGCGAGACCGGACGCGATCGACATCAGCTCGTCACCGCCCATCAGCTTGTCCACGCCGAACCGCCGTTCGAACTCGCGACGCACCACGGGCACGAACGCGGTCCCGCCCGTCATGAACACGCGATCGACGTCGGCGGGACCCACCCCGGCCTCCGCCAGGGTGTTGTCCAGCGCAGCCGCGATGGCAGCCACGTGGTCGGCGATCCACCCCTCGAAGCTCTCGCGCTGCACCGCCACGTCGATCTGAACGGGGCCGTCTTCGTAGGAGAACTGGCTGCGCAGCTCCGACAACAGCGAGATCTTCAGGCGCTCGACCGCCTTGTGCAGATGAAAGCCCTGGTTGTTGTCGATCACGTGGATGAGACCAGCGATCGCGTTGGGCTTCGTGGCCAGCCGATGCAGCCGCTCCAGCTCGGCGCGGGTGCGACGGCCCTTGAGGAACGACAGGTGATGCCAACGGGCGAGCTTGTAGTAGTACGAGCGTGGGATGGCGAGCTCGCGGCCCATCTCCACGTAGCTCGTGCCGCGACCCAGGTGCGGACAGACCAGGTGCTCGATGATCGCCGCGTCCAGGTCATCGCCGGCCACCCCCACCCCGCCCGTCGCGACGATGTCGTCCTTGCGGTGGCTGGCGGAGTCTGGGCGCGGCCCCAGACGCATCAGACAAAAGTCGGTGGTGCCGCCGCCAAAGTCGGCCACCAACGCCAGCTCGGGCCGGGTGAGTGCACGCTCGTAGTGGTAGGCCGCGGCGATGGGCTCCAGCTCGAAGCGAACCTCCGCGAAGCCGGCCTGCTCCGCCGCCTCCTTGAGTCGTTGCTCGGCCAGTGCGTCGGCCTCGGGACCCTCGGACCCCGCGAACCGTACCGGCCGCCCCAGCATCACCCGCCCCGGCGACACCCCGCGTTGTTGCTCGAGGTGACGCCGCAGCCGAAAGAAGAACAACGTGAGCATCTGGTCGAGGCTGACCGCGTGGTGGCCGATGCTCGTCCGTCCCAGCGACGTGGTGGTGAGGTGGGTCTTGAACGACTGCACCAGCCGGCCCTCGCCCATCGCCTCGAGATAGGCCTCGATCGCCTCCACCCCGGCGTGGAACTGGATGGGCAACCGGACCTCCTGCTCGTCGGGATCGAAGAACAGCAGGCTGCGGTAGCTACGGGTACTGGCCCCCAGCAACGAGAAGTCGAGGAACTCGACTGCCGAAGCACCTTGGGTCAGCGCCAGTGCGGAGTTGGACGTACCAAAGTCGATACCGACGTGCGCCGTGGAATCCTCGCCCACCCGGTACCCCGCGCTAGAAACGGCCGCCCAGGCGCACGGCAGCGCCGCCTCCACCCACGGGGTCGAGTCCCACCTGAAGGCCACGGTGCCGCCAGGCCTCGAGCCGCTTGGGTCGAGGGCCGCGGTGGATCAGCAACAGTCCCGTGAAGACCAGGGTGGTCAAGGCACCCACGCCCGTGACGATCCCGGTCGCGAGCATGGCCCTGCGAGTACCGCCCGCGTCGTCGCACGCCTTGGCGATCGTGGCGTTTCGAACCTGGCCCGGTCCCCCGATCGGAGCCCCCGTCGAGTCGGTGGGGCTCTCTGCTGCGAACTCGCAGAGGTTGACACTCTGCGACGCGCTGGGATCGACATCGTTGAGCGGGTTTTGGTCGGTGAGGCTCTGCTCGGCCAGAGCGAGCAGGTCTCCGCGAAACCCTCCGTTGCTGCTATTGAGCCACACGCCCATACCCAGGGTCGCCGCGCCAAAGACCACCGTTACACCGAGCCCGGTGCCAAAGCCCGCCCACTTCCACGGCGGGGTGGGCCGCTCGAGACCAAACCACCCCCCGTCTCGATCGGGTCCGGCATCGGAGTGGCGGCGGGTCGTCGGGTAGACGGGCTCCACGTCGCCTTGCGACGAGGAAGCCTCGGGTGGCGGTGGCGGTGGCGGCGAGTCCTGTGGCCCCAACAGCTGATCGACGATGCGTGTCGCCGTCTCGTCGACGCGAGCGCCCTGCAGATCTTCTGGCGTGAGCGCAATGCGGGCCGAGGCCGCCACCGTCGCGGTCTCGACCTCGAGGATCATGATCTGCAGCGCCCATCCGCCTGCATCCGAGGCCCGCATCGTGCCGTAGATCAGTCGTCGCGCGCTGAGCATCTCACCCGCGCCCGCGAGGCAGGCAGGCTCGTCACCGTCGCAACCCAACGCCAGCCGCAGCTCGGGCAGACTGGTCTTGGACCCACCGCTCATCCCCCGGAGTGCGAAGGCTCGACGCAGTGCCTCGGTGAGCGCGGTACCTCGCTCCGGATCGTCGGCGTCCAAGGCGGCCACCGCCGCGGGATCGTCCACCATGGGCACCTCGGGAGCGGTGCGCGACAGGGTTGGAACCCAGACTCCAGCCACGGCTGGAGCCGGGGCACCCACCGCAACCACGGCTGCCATCAAGACCGACGCGGAGCGATTGAAAGCCGCGAGCATGGCCGCCATGGTGTCATATGGACCCGTTTGGGCATACCCTTGCGCGGGGGTCATGGAACGCAGCTCGGAGCCCAGTGCCGTCGGCCCCCGCGGGGTGCTCACCCCGGGCAAGTCGCTCAGCGGCCGCTACGAACTGCTCGGGCGACTGGGTCTGGGTGGGATGGCCGAGGTGTATCTCGCCCGCGCAATTGGGCTCGACGAATTCGAGAAGATCGTCGTGGTCAAGCGAGTCCTGCCCGCCAAGCGGGGCGACCGACACTTCGCTGCGATGTTCCGCGACGAAGCCCGCGTGGCCGCAACCCTCGAGCATCCCAACATCGTGCAGACCCACGACATCGGGGTCTCGGGGCAGGAGTGCTTCTTCACCATGGAGTATCTCCACGGCGAAGACCTCAAGGCGATCCTCTCCGCCGCGCGCAAGGCCAACGAAAAGCTCCCGCTGGAGCTGGCGCTACAGATCGCGGTGGGCTGCGCCGCGGGCCTGCACCACGCCCACGACCAGACCGACTACTCGGGCAACCCGCTGCACATCGTGCACCGCGACGTCTCGCCCTCGAACATCATCGTCACGCGACAAAGCGGGGTCAAGCTCATCGACTTCGGCATCGCCAAGGCAGCGTCGGACAAGGACCACACCGGGGTGGGCGTGCTCAAGGGCAAGGTCGCATACATGTCTCCGGAGCAGTGCCGCGGCGAGGTCCTCGACCGTCGCAGCGACATCTTCGCGATGGGGATCGTGATGTACGAGATGATCGCGATGCAGCGACCATTCGCAGGCAAGAGCGTGCTCGGCACGGTGGAGAAGATCCTGCGCGAGCAGCCAGTCCCGCTCACCCAGCTTCGTCCCGACTGCCCCGCCGACCTCGAGCACGTGGTGATGCGTGCGCTCGACAAGGATCCCGAGCGGCGTTATCCCACCGCGTTCGAGATGCAAGAGGAGCTGGAGCGGGCCACGCGAGAGAGCCTGTTGCTGGCCTTGCCCGGCGCGCTGGGCCGATATCTCGAGCATCTGTTCGGCGCCAAGCCACACCCATGGCGACTCAACGCGGCGCAACCTCCCCCGGTGCCGCGCTGGGCGTGGTCCGATCTCGACTCCACCCTCACCGCGCCCCGTCAGCCCGAGCGCGCCGTCAAGCACATGGTCGGTGCCGATGGACGGCTCCACCCGGTCAAGGCTCCTGCCGTCGCGAAGGTCGGTGCCGCAGCCTCCCCCTACACGCTTCGGACCGCAAGCCCGAGCGCCGCGTTCCCCCAGTCAACGGAGCCGACGATGGTCCCGCCATCGATGGTTGGCGTAACCCCGCAAGGGCCGACGGCCCTCGATGCGCGCGGCATGGAGACCACCACCGATCCCGTGCCCCGGGCGAGCCCGTCCCGGCGCAGGGGTTCGAGCACCTGGGCCGCAAAGCACCTGATGCTGGGAGGACTGGTCGGAGGACTGCTGGCGGGCGGGACCTTGCTGGCCTGGCCCGAATCGCTCGACCAGCCGTCCGATTCCACCGAAGCGAGGAAGGTGGCCCTCGCCAGCGAGACGCCGGCCACCTCGATGCAGCGGTCGCCCACCGCACCGACCCAGGCCGCACTCACCACGGATGCCACCGCCCTCCAGCCGGGCCCCGCTGCGGTCGGTCCGACCGAGGGCAAGACCGCCCATCCCCTCGGGGCCTCCCCACCACCCGTATCGACACCGGAGACCGGTGCCTCGACGCCTCCGAACGCTGGCTCGCCCGCATCGAGCGGACGTGCCGATCGAGCGGCCCGCATCGCCAAAGCCGAGCGGCTGTTGACCAAGGCCCGCCGCAAGATGATCGCCAACCCAACCCAGGCCCACCGCGACGCCAAGGCGGCGTACAAGCTCCACCCCACCCGGAAGTCACTGGCCGTGGCCGGGCTCGCGGCGTGCCGGATCCCCAACCGCAACAAGGCCCTGTGGGCCTACAAGCGCACCCGGGGCAAGACCCGCACCGATCTCCAGCAGATGTGCGCGAACAAGGGCGTGCACCTTCCGTAGTGTGCGACAGTAGGCCTCGACGTGGTGCAAAAATCTCCTAGCGCAACCGGCCGAGGCGTCGGCCCATCGGGGCGAGACCGCTGTGCGCGGAACCTTCGGGGCTCGCGGTAGTCTCAGGCCTACACGTGGCAACGGCGGTGAGCGGTCAGCAACCTCTCGTGCGCGAAGAACCGGAATCGACCCCGGCTCAGCGCAAAGAGGCGACGAGCACGGAGGAACGGCGAGCCGCCGACCTTCGCGACCGCCGATTGGTTCGGCGCCTGCGGCAGGGCGATCAGCGAGCGTTCGAAGAGCTGGTGCGGCTGTATCAAAACCGAATCTTCGGGCTCATGCTCCGTATGATCGGCAACCGCCAAGAAGCCGAAGATCTCGCCCAGGAGGTGTTCATCACCCTACACCGCGCCATCGGGCAGTACCGTGGCGAAGGTCGGTTCTATACGTGGCTGTACCGCATCGCGACCAACACCTGTAAGAACCGCATCAAGTATCTGCGCGGCCGCAACTTCCACCGCAGCGTCCCGGTGGAGGACACCCCCGAGGCTCACGATCCCGGCGAGGGTGGGCCCGCGGTTCGGCTGCAAGGTCAGGTTGCCGGGCCCGAGGCGATGGCCGAGGGCACTCGCTTGCAGTCAGCCATCCAACGCGAGCTGGCCCAGCTCGACCCCGAGCACAGGCTGCTCATCATTCTCCGCGACATTCAGGGGCTCTCCTACCAGGAGATCTTGGGGATCACGGGTCTCCAAGAGGGCACCCTCAAGTCGCGCTTGCACCGCGCCCGCATCGCCCTCAAGGACCGTCTGGCCCCTTATCTCGAGTGAATGGAGCGCAAAGGGGGTGCCAAGCCGCCCTCCGCGACCTACTCTGAACACCAACCTCGGATCTCTTCCATGCCCGCCGCCAAGGACACCAGCGCCGAACTGATGAGCGCCTACCTCGATGCCGAGCTCGCGGCCGATGACGCGGCCGCGTTCGAGGAGCAGCTGGCGCACGATCCCGACGCGCAGTCGGAGTTCGAACAGCTGCGCAAGGTCGTGTCGCTGGTGTCGAGCCTGCCCGAGGTTCAGGCACCACCCGACTTCTACGAGAAGGTCTCCAAGCGCGTTCGTCGGCGACAGCTGTTCGCATCCGAGGGAATGTGGGGCTTGGTCTCCCTGCCGTTCCAGGTGCTGAGCATCATCGTCATTCTCACCGTGGCGGCGCTGTACATGATGGCGCAGCTCGAGCAGCAACCCACCGCGATCGAGCGCGAAACGGTCGTGCTCCCCGCGGCACCCGGATCCGCTCCCGCGGAGGGTGGTCCGACGGCCATCCGTCCGTAGTCGCGCAGGCCGAGTCGTCTCCCCTGCGCGACGCACTGGAAACCCGTACGTCGCACGAGTCGCGCATTCCTTGCGCAGGCCAAACTCCCAGCCCCAACGCACATCCGATCGGACGACCGTCTGCCGTCTGCCGTCCGTCGTCCCGCAACTCGCGCGGATGATTGGTTTTGGATTCGCGGCCGCGCGTACTGGTATGCTGGCCGCCGATCCGGAAAAGGGGCGGTTTAGCCATGACAATTCAGAAGATCAACTGGCTCGCGATAGCGGCCTTGAGTGTCGCGTGCGGTGACCTCGGGGGCGACGCGAGTGGAACCGCAGGGGCGGAGACGACCGACACTCCGCCCAACACCACGGGCACCAACCCGAACACGTCGGACACGCCGCCGTCGCCCGATGGCTCGGGCGGTGGCACCACCACCGCGCCCGGCGACACGACCGCGGCGCCACCAGATCCTGGCCCCCCGCCCATCGACTTCGACCTCGGCATCATCCCCGACGCCCCAGAGTTCTGTACGCCCGGCGACGGTGAGGTCGAGGCTTCGTACATCTGGATCGCCAACAGCACCCAGAGCACGATCTCCAAGATCGACACCGTCTCGATGATCGAGGAGGGCCGATACCTCACCCGCCAGGACCAAAACGGCAGCCCGTCGCGGACCTCGGTGAGCCTGACCGGCAACGTCGTCGTGGCCAACCGCAATGGCGGTATCACCAAGTTCTACGCCAACCACGACGACTGCAACGACAGCAACGGCAACGGCGTCATCGACACGGCCAACGACGCCACCTGGCAGAGCTGGGGCAACGAGGAGTGCATGGCGTGGCACACTCCGATGGTCTACGCGTCGCAGCGTCCGGTCGCATGGACTCAGGGCGAGTTCGACACCGCCGCGTGCTCGACGATCAACGAGAAGATCTGGACCTCGGGCGCCAACGGCAACGCCATCGAAGTCTTGCTCGTCGACGGCGACACGGGCGTGGTGGAAGACACCATCCCCATCCCTGGCGTCAGCGCCAACTTCTACGGCATCTACGGCGCGGCCGTGGACAGCGAGGGCAACTTCTGGGGAAGCCAGCTGGGCAGCGGCTCGCTGGTGCGGGTCAACCTGCAGAGCCTGGCCGTCGACACCTGGCCGATGGCCGGCAGCGGCTACGGCATGACCGTCGACCAGGACGGCTTCGTGTGGACGTGCTCTTCGACGGCCAGCCGCTTCGATCCCGTGACCGAGACGTGGCAGACCGCGCAGGTCGGTGGAAGTGGCGGCTGCATGGCCGATGCGACGGGCACGCTGTGGCTGGCGTCCAACCCCGTCGTCGGCATCAACACCACCACCCTCGCCGTCGAGCACCAGTTCAACGTGCCGCAGGGTAGCCACGGCGTCAGCATCGACTTCGAGGGCAATGTGTGGGCGGTCAGCCTGTTCGGCACCGATGCCTACCGCATCGATCCGGACACCGGGCAGTTCGACACGTTCACCGGTCTGGTTTCGCCGTACACCTACAGCGACATGACCGGATTTGCCCTCAGCAACGTGGGTGGCGGCGGCGCGCCAAGCGGCTGATCCCGCCTCGCTGCCCTGCGCCCACACGGCGCATCCAAGCCCGCCCGGATCTTCATCCCGGCGGGTTTTGCGCGTGCGGCGCAAGCTCACGGATCCAAACCGGTCCGCTTTGGTATCGTAGCGGCGCTCGATGTCCGGGTTCCTGCACCCGAGAGCGGTCGAGCCTGGGGGATGCATGGCTGAACGACGCATGGCTTTGGTGTGGATGGGTGTCCTGGCGATGGCCTGTGGCGATCCGACTCCCGGTAGTACGGCAGGCGCCGACGGATCCAACGACACCACCGACAACCCACCCAACGACTCCGGTCCCAGCCCCACCGGTGGTGGCGATGCACCGATGCCGGCCACGGGCTCCGGCGACTCCGGGTCTCAACCCCCCGGGGACACCACGTCTGCCCCGCCCA
>JAHZJA010001456.1 GCA_022601155.1 Deltaproteobacteria bacterium
AAGCACGTCGCAGCTGGGGCCAAGCGGGTGCTGTTGTCGGCGCCCACCAAGACGCCCGACCAGGTTCCGACCTTCGCGTACAAGGTCAACCACGAGAAGTACGACCCCGAGACCCACAAGGTCTTGTCCAATGCGTCGTGCACCACCAACTGCCTGGCTCCCGTGGCCAAGGTCATCGAGGACACGTTTGGACTCGCCGAAGGCCTCATGACCACCGTCCACGCGGCGACGGCAACCCAGCCGACCCAGGACGGCCCGTCCAAGAAGGACATGCGGGGCGGTCGCAATGCCTACACCAACATCATTCCCGCGAGCACGGGTGCGGCCAAGGCCGTCGCGCTGTGCATTCCGTCGTTGGCAGGGAAGCTGACCGGGATGGCCTTCCGGGTGCCCACGGCCGATGTGTCGGTCGTCGACCTGACCTTCCGGACCGCCAAGGCCACCTCGCTCGCCGAGATCAATGCCGCGATGAAGGCCGCCTCCGAGGGGGCGATGTCCGGCGTGCTGGGCTACACCGAGGACCCCGTGGTCAGCTCGGACTTCATCGGTGATCCGCACAGCAGCATCTACGACGCCACCGCGGCCATCCAGCTCAACGAGAACTTCTTCAAGGTCGTCAGCTGGTACGACAACGAGTGGGGCTACGCGACGCGCTGCGTCGACATGCTCGAGATGATGGCCGGCAAGGACGGCGTCAGCTAGTTCGGTTTCGATCGAGCCCGCACCGGGCACGACGACACGAGGCGCGGGAATGACTCGCGCCTCGCTCGTTTCGAATCCGAGCGAAATGTCTACCGAGATCGTAACCCAGATCACCAGTTGATCGTCAGCTCGGGGTACGATGATCTCCGTGGAGCGGACGGCGCGACAGGCTGCGCTTGCGGAGCTGTGGAACGTCTCGGACGTGGAGTCGTTGCTGGCGCTGTTGATCCGGGCGCCTGCGGCTCGTGAGCACGAGCTGGTCCATGCCCTCCACGAGCAGGCGGTCGATTGCCACCGCACGGCGCCCGAAGTCGCCTCTCAGCTCGATCGTATCGCGGGGTGGCTGGCCGAAGTGCACGCGGGGTTGCGTGCTGCCGAGGCCGTGGAGTCCGTGCGTGCGCTGCTCCAGTGGCAAACCCAGGCGCCGTGGCGTGGCTCGAGGACGATGGCCTCGATGCTCGGGGCGGTGGCCGCCTCGTCGCCGGTGGATGGGGCGTGGCCGTGGTCGTTGGATCGATTGCCTGCGCTGCAGATCCAGCTCGATGACCTGCTGCTGGCGACGCGCCGACTGGCCGAGGTCGATGCGGCCGAGCGTCGTCGTCGTCTCGAGGGTGACAGCCGGCTGCAGTGGCCCGAGCTGACGGCCTGGTTGTCGCTACGGAAGTCTCTGCCGGACGCTGACGCTCGGGCCCACGCCCGCGCGCACGATCAGCTGGTCGCGCTGCAACGGCTGCGGACGCCGGACACCGTCGCCGATCCACGAGCCCAGCGGCGGCTCGAGGTCTCGGCCCTCGCCGAGCTGGTGGAGCTGTGGTACCGGCTCGACCCCGTCTTGGATCGTACCTGCGAGGCGCTGCGGGCCGAGGTCGTCGCGGGGCAGCGCTCGCTGGCCGATGCGCTGCGGACCGTCGGTGCAGGGGCCGACGATCCCGCGCGTGGTCTCCATCGGCGGTCGTACTTCTTGCATCACCTGCTCGAGGAGCAGAGCGTCTCCATGCGGCGGGCGGCGTTGATGGCATCGGCGCGACTGGTGATGAGCCGTGAGGCCCTCGGCCTCGACCGGATTCCGCGGGCGCAGCTGGTCCATCGCTGGGCCAGTGCCCTCGAGCTGCACTGGACGGCGCTGCCCGAGCCTCCCGTCGCACTCGATGCGGCCCTGCGCGCCGTCGACCAGATCCTCACCACGGTGGCCGATGGCTCGGCACCGCGACTGGCTCGCGACCTGTTGTGCACCCGGGCTCGGCTGTTGCGGCGCTTGGTCGGCTGGCGCGAGGACCAGCGTCCCGAGGCGATCCGTGCCTACAACATGGCCCTCGAGGCGCTGTCTTCGAGCCCGGATGACGCGGTCGAGGGGCGCTGCCTGGCGGAGCTGGCCGGGCTGCAGCGCAGTCGCCGGGCCCCCGATGCCGTCGCCCACGACCGCAAGGTTCGCGCGGCCTATGACGATGCGCTGTCCACCCTCGACGACTCGGTCGTGATCCGGGCGCGAGTCCTGGCCGAGTACGCGGTGTACCTGGCGCGGCCCCGCAGTGCGGCCGACGAGGATGCCGAGCACGCGCTGGCGATGGCCGAGCAGGCGGTGACGCTGGTCGAGAGCCTGCCGCAGGGCGTGCGCGAGCACCCGGTGATCCAAGCCGACGCCGCGGGGCATCGGCTGACGCTGGGCAATGTGCGGCTGGAGGTGGGGCTGGACGAGCCCGACGCACGCCGCCACGCCGCCGCCGAAGACTATCGTCGGGCGCTGGATCACGTCGATGGTGGCGATGAGCTGCTCAGCGGCTTGGTGCACCTCGATCTGGCCTGTCTGTCGTTGTCGTCGATCCCTCGGGCGCGACGCGAGGAGCACCTCGCCGAGATCCGGGAGGCGCTCGAGGCCGCGGTGCAGGGGCTCACCGCGCTACCGGTCGCCCACGCCCGGGCCGTGACGGAGCGGGCGATGCTCGCCGTCCAAGCCGCGCCACGAGACACCGCGGTGCGAGAGCGCGGCATTCGAGAGGTGGAGGCGGCACTGCATCGGCTCCCGCTGGGGATCGACGCGGTGGTCCGCGCGCGGGCGCAGCACCAGCTGGGGGCGTTGATTCTCGGCCGCGATGCGCACGGAGATGTGGCCCGCGCGGCCGAACATTTCGTCGCGGCCCGAGCCGGCTTCGTGGAGGGAGGCGCCGGACGCCTGGCGGTGGAGGCCGCCCGCGACTACGCCGAGTCTCAGCTGCGGGTGCACGCCGACGAGGGCGAGCCGGCGGCGCTGGTGCGCGGTGCGGTGGTGCTCGAGCAGGCGGCGTTGCTCGCCGAACAACGCTGGGCTGCGCGCAGCGCCAGCGACCGCACCGAAGAGTTGATCGCGATGCTCGACGGTGTGCACGGTGACCTGGCGTGGTTCCAGGCCAAGCTCGGCCGACCATCGAGCGTGCTGGCGCAGACCGTCAGCCGGGCCAAGCGCTTCCGCGCCCATCCGTCACTGCGGGCGCTGCGAGCCCGGGCGGGTCGCTCGGCCATGCTCAGTCCGGCCCACCTCGACCCACTGGCGCGGCGGCTTCCACCCGCCCCTCGCGAGCCGCGACGAGAGGCGAAGGGCCGAGGTCCCACCGCAGTGGAGCTCGAGGGGCGGCTGGCTGCCTTTGCGCGCGCCAACCCCAGCGTCGTGGTCATCGACATCACGCTCACCCGCTGGGGAACCGTCGTGCTGGTCGTGTCGGAGCAGGGGCTGCAGCACGTGGCGCTGCCGCTGACCCGCGAGCGCGTGCGTCGGTGGGTGTGGGGGGATGCGGCCGACCCGGGCTGGTGGAGCCGGTATCTGGCCTTCCGAGAGGCGGAGCAGCGCGGACGTCCTCGACAGGCTCGCGAGCGCGAGCAGGCCTGGGTGGAGGCGAGCAACCGACTCGTCGCCGATCTGGGAGGCCAGCTGCTGGAGCCGATCATCGGTGGCCTGAAGCTGTCGCTCGAGGGGCGGGTGGTCTTGCTCGCTCCGGGACGCTTGACCGGGGTGCCGTTGGGGGCGGCGCGACTGGGCGGCAAGGCGCTCGCGCAGCGGGTGGGGGGCTTGGCCCAGGTGTCGTCGTTGTTGGCGCTCCCGGCCGGGCCGCTGCCCAGCCCACGGCCGCGACGAGCGCTGTGTGTGCTGGCCAACCCCGAGGCCGAAGCCTCCGAGACCACACCCCTCGAAGAGCTGGGTGATGTCGTTCGCCTGCTGGCCTCGGCCCAGGTCGACGTGGAGGTCATGGCCCGCCAGGGCGGAGCCGTGGGTGAGGCGGCGTACAGCGTGCCGGCCTTTCGCACGCGGGAGCGGGTGACGGTGGCGGCAGGCGACCCCACCGTCGACGAGGTGTTGAAGCGCGTCGGCGCGGTCGATCACCTGTTCTACGGCGGTCACGGTCGCACGCGGGGGTTGGTGTTGCTCGATGCCGTGGGTCGATCCGCTCGCCTCGACGCGTCCGCGATCGGTCGGGGGCCGCGGTGGGCCCCCGCCAGCAGCGTGTTCGTCAGCGCTGCCACTCACGTCGCGCCTCCGGTCGATGATGCCGCGGCGTGGAGCCTCGTCGACGAGTTCCACCGCGCGGGGGTGGGCTTCGTGGTCATCGCCACCGGGGCCATCCCGCAGCCGCTGGCGCGCGAGGTGAGCCGAGGTGTCTACCTGTACTGGGCGCTCGGCAAGAGCTTGCCCGAGGCCTACTGCGCGGCTCTGTCGAGTCTGGGTGGGTTCGACCTGGCCCGCATCGCCGCGTTCGTCGTTGCGATGGGCGATCTCAGCGGCCTGGTCGTCGACGATGGATCCGCGGCGTGACTCACCAGTCCACCCGCACACCAAAGCTGGGGAAGATCGGGAGGCCAACGAAGCCCGCCTCGCGCCGAAAGTCGGCGGCGTAGAGCACCAGCTCCGGGTTGACACGGTTGTAGACGTTTTGAACGTCGAGGTAGGCGGTGATGCTGGCGCGGTCCCGGACCCATCGCTTGTCGACGCGAATGTCGAGCTGGTGGGACAGCGGTAGGCGGGTCGAGTTGCGGGTGCCGAAGACCGGTTGAAAACCACCGGGCAGGGCGACCGAGCCCACCACGGGGGTGTAGGGCAGGCCACTGACCACGCGAAATCGTCCTCCGATGCGCCAGCGCTTGGGCAGCACATAGCTCGCGAGCGCCACCAGGTTGTGGCGCTGATCGTAGTCGGAGGGCCGGCGGTCGTAGCGGAACCCGACCGGCGATTGCAGCAAGATCAGCTCGGCGAACGTCAGGGTGTAGCCGATCCACCCGTAGAGCTTGCGGCTCACCCGGCGCCGCACCAGCGCCTCGAGGCCCATCGCCCGGCTGATGCTGTCGAACGGGTTGGGCGAGCCGTCGACGGTCGGCGGCACGTTGTTGGCCTGGTTGCGCAAGAACCCGGTCAGCTCCGCGGTGCCTCCATCCCCAAACTGGTAGCGCACCGTCGCGCTGGCATGGACGGCCTCGCGCACGTTGAGCGGGGTGTTTTGTGGGGTGAAGGTCGCGGCCGGGTCGAGGCTTCCAAACGCCGAGGGCAAGAACACGCTGGCGCCCTGGACCCCGGTTCCCTGGTCGATGAGATCGACGTCGTTGCTGTCGGCGATGCTGCGCGGCTGCGAGTAGCGACCCAGTCCCATGCTCACGCGCCAGTGGTCGCCGAGGTCCACCTTGGCGACTCCCCTCGGGTCGATGGCAAATGCTCGCCGCGGTCCCACGCTGAAGGCATTGGCACGCAGACCGGGCTGGATCGTGACGGGCCCCAGGCGAATCTCGCCGCTGGCGTAGGCGCCCAACGTGGTCTGAAGGCCCTGCATCTGCTCTTCGCGGAACTGTCCGTCCCCGCCGGTCAGGCCGAGGTCGGTCTGCTGGTCCAGGGTGGAGAACACATCGAGCTCGAAGTCGGTCCCCACCGTGAGGTCGGCGCGAGGTCCCACTGCGTGCGACAGCTCGGCGCGGGCCGAGCTCACGTAGTCCCGGCGACGGCGGCGGAAGTTGTCGCTCCCGGCCACCAGTCGGTTGATGCCGTAGCGAAACGAAGGGGTGAGCCGGACCGCCCACCCGTGGTGCCGAACGCGATAGACCAGATCGGCGCGGTGGAAGTCGGTGCGAAACTGAAACGACGACTCTTGCGCGGCATTGGGCGAGCTCCGAGCTCGCAAGACATCGCCCGAGCCGAACGCTCGCGCACTGAGGCTTCCGCGACCCAGTGGGTAGTCGAACAGCGCCTGGTAGTCGTAGT
This sequence comes from Deltaproteobacteria bacterium, assembly GCA_022601155.1. Classification (GTDB taxonomy): domain Bacteria; phylum Myxococcota_A; class Polyangia; order Nannocystales; family Nannocystaceae; genus Paraliomyxa. The sequence continues at coordinate 5,915 of JAHZJA010001456.1, forward strand.
AGCGCGGCAGCAGCAGGCTGCTCGGCTCACCGGTCACGCGCTCGGTCACGGCCGCGGCGCTGGCGAGTACGGCATCGATGTAGGCTCGCTGGGCCCCGACGATGAACGAGCCCTTGCCCAGCGGCCCTTCCACCATGGCACTGGCGGCGGCCAGATCGAGCTCGCCGAAGCCGTGCACGCCATCGCGGCGCCCGCGACGGGGCTCGACGACGACGATGCCTCCCGTCGCGTTCCCATAGGCCGCATCGAAGTTGCCCGGCACGTAGTCGAGGCGGTCGAGGATGTCGGCCGGGAACACGCTGGCCAGCGACAGGATGTGAAACGCCCGCGGCATCGCATGCCCACCCATGAACACCTGGGACTGCGACGGCGGTGAGGCGCGGATGACCAGCAGGCCGAGGCCCGCGGGGGCCCGGGCGACGCCCGGAAGATTCTGGAGTGCGCGCAGGGGGTCGCCCTGGCTGCCGGGCAAGGTCGCGATCTCTTCCTTGGTGAGACGATGCTCGGTCACCACGCTGCGTGGTACGGGGACGGCCGAGACCACCGTTCGAAACGGGGAGTCCTCGACCGGGGGCACGAACATCTCCAGCTGGACCGTCGCGTCGAAGACCATGCCAATGATCTCTTCACGGCGTTCGAACCCCGCACCGAGCACGGCGACGCGGATCAGGCCCACCGGAAGATCGTCGAACCGAAACGAGCCCTCGGCATCGGTACGGCGGGACAGGGTCCACGGGGGCTCACCGAGGTTGGCGGGCGGCTCGAACGGCCCTGGCTCGGCGTTGGGCGGGGCGGGCATGACCAACACCACCGCGTCGGGCAAGGGCACGCGCTGCCCTGCAATCCGCACCTGGCCGATCAATCGTCCACAACGGTCGGTCGGGCAGGGGCTCGGCGCGGTCGCACTGCTCGGGGCGGCGGCGTAGACCCGTGGCGCACCGAGCATGCCGCCCGTCCACACCAGCATCACGCTCAACCACACCCACCAGCGCCCTCGGGGCGTGGAGCGGGGCGGGTGCGCGGGGGCGGCGGTCCGGTGCGCCTCCGCGTTGTGAGTCGACCAACCCAAGCCTGGGGATCATCGGTGCCCGGTGCGATGCGACGCAACCGGGGAGGGGAGTTTTGCCCGCCGACCTCTCAGCCCTCGAGCTCGAAGTCCAGCCAACCCAGGGCTTCGCCGCCGCGATTGTCGCGGAGCACCACGTAGGCGCGAACCTCGTCCACGGCCCCATCGGCGCTCCATCGGGCCGTCAGCTGCCCTGGCAGGGTATCGGTGCGATCGACTCGCGCGTCGAACCACCACTGGGTGGTCAGGTCATCGGAGAACAACACGAGCTGCTCGGCGACGATCACCTCGTACGAGTCCAAGTCCTGGTCGTCGGGGACGATGCCCACCAGGACCTCGACATTGCGCGGCACCGACAGCCGAGTGCCGGCCGGGACGCGGACCGACGTAGACCCGTAGGAGACCGATAGCTCCATCACCGCGGGGTTGTAGTTGCGTGGGCGCGCCAGCAGCGTCTCGCCCAGCTCGAGTCCGACGTCGCCGCCCAGCGCCTCGATCAACGCGACCAGATCGCTCAGTGGACCGACGCCCAGCAGCCGCTCCATCAGCAGGCACTCGCCCAGTGGCTGTCGAGCGTCCAGGCGTGCGATGCAGGTGTCGAGCCCGGGGCCCCCTTCGGGACTGGCCATGAATCCGACGGTGATGCCGTTGAGCAGGTCCAGCGCCGACGACGGCTCGAGCTGCTGTGCGGGGATGTCCGCCAGGCGCACGGTCGTCTCGGCGCCCTCGGCGAGCCGACATGGTTCGCTCGGCTCGAACTGGTCGGTCGAGCACGCCGGTCGGGAGGCGACGGGAAGTCCGGTGAGGCAGCCACCGATGCTGGCGCACATCCACCACGCCGCGTCGAGGGAATCGAGGTCCACGGGTCCGGCACCGTCGACCACCCATGGCCGCAGCCGAATCGTGTCCAGGGGCAGTGCGTCGCGAGGGGTCCGAGGTCGCGGCATCAGTCGCTCGCCGTACGGACCTTGCTCGACCACCTCCACCTCCAGCGCCAGCTCGCGGGGCTGGGTGAGCAGCCAGGGAGGATCGAGCTGGGGCGCGCACGCGGTCAGCCCCGCCGCGGCGACCATTCCCATGAGCGAAGCTCGTCCCACCGCAGGTGATCTTAGGGTATCGGCGGCCTCGTGCGACGCGGATGCATCCCTGCGTCGGTGTTCCCGGCAGCGCTCCTGCCGAGCGCGCGCTTTTTCCGCTTGGGCGCTAGGCCCGGCGAGGGCTGAGTTTGCGCAGGATTCGAGCGGGGGGCCGCAGCGGCGGTACCCTCCTGTCGATCTTGGTGTGACGACCCTGGCCAAACGCGCGGAGACCTGGCTGGCCTATCGCCTCGCACGCATTCCCGATGCGGTGGTGCGGCGAACCACGGCGCGCGCGCCCGTCGTGGTCGACCGTCAGACGCTCGAGCTGCGCACCCAGCACGCGATCGCGGTGCTCGCTCGCGGCGCGAGCGTCCCGCTCCATCAGATGACGGTGGTCGCGGCTCGTCGCGAGTACATCCGGTTTCCCCAGATCTTCGAGGATCCCCCCGTCGCGCTCGCCCGGGTGGAGGACGGCCTGGTGCCCAGCGCCTCGGGACATGTGCCCGTTCGCGTGTACCGCCCGCGGGTCAGCGACGCCCGGCTGCCCGTGCTCGTCTACTACCACGGCGGTGGTGGGGTCATCGGCAGCATCGAGACTCACGATGGCCTGTGCCGGCTGCTCGCCAAGGCGATCGATTGCGTGGTGGTGTCGGTCGAGTATCGGCTCGGTCCCGAGCATCCGTTTCCCGCTGCGCCCGAGGATGCATTTCTCGCCTATCGCTGGGCGGTTCGGCACGCGGATGATTTTGGCGGCGACTCCAAGCGGGTCGCCGTGGGTGGCGACAGCATGGGTGGCAACCTCGCCGCGGTGGTGAGCCAGCTTGCCCGCGATGCCGGGCGTGGCACTCCCTGCGGGCAGCTGCTGCTGTATCCCAGCACGGACCGAGCCGCGAAGACCGACTCGTTCACGCTGTTTGCCGAGGGGTTCTTGCTCACGGCTCCGCTCATGGGTTGGTTCGCGGAGCTGTACCTCGGCGGGGCCGATCCCCACGATCCACGCATCTCGCCGCTACGCCACCCCGATCTGTCTGGACTGCCCCCCGCCGTGGTCGTGACCGCCGGGTTCGACCCCCTGCGGGACGAGGGCCGGGCCTACGCCGAGCGCCTCGAGGCGGCGGGCGTTCCTACGCGATACCGCTGCCACGAGGGCCTGATCCACGGTTTCGTGCAGATGACGGGGGCCGTGCCCGCGGCTCGCCGAGCCGTCCTCGCGGCTGCGGGCGAGCTCCGAGCGATCTTCGATGCGGCTTGATAGCATCCCCGGCATGCGCATCCTCTGCACATCGCTGCTCGCTCTGCTGCTCGTTCCCGCCTGCGACTCCTCGAGCAAGCCCAAGGGGCCCAGCGAGGAGGAGAAGAAGGCCGCACAGGAGCAGGCCGAGACCGACAAGCGCATCGACGAGCGCCGCAAGAAGCGAGAGGCCGAGGCCAAGGCCAAAGAGGACGCCGAGGCGGCCAAGCAAGAGAAGATCGCAGCGCTGTGCGTGCTGCCAGAAGATGCCAAGCCGCCCAAGAAGCTCTCGGCCGCGTGCCAGGGGGTGGTCGATGCCGAGGTCGCGTTCCTCGACCGTCACTACGCCGACAATCCCACCGCGCTCGAGAAGCTCAAGTCGGCCTCCAAGATGCAGACCCAGATGACCATGCAGATGTGTGAGGCGGGCGGCAGCATCAACGTCGCCGTGTGCCAAAAGCACGCCCTGGACAACGCGCCCAAGGAGTTCAAAAAGGATCTGTCTGCGCTCAAGCGGGTCTGCGTCGACAAGTTCGGGAGCAAGAAGGCGCCGGCCGGGGCCGCCGTCGTTCCCAAGAAGCCCCGCTGATCGGTCGCCATGGGCGAGCTCGGCAGCATCTTCGATGGTGCCCCCGGTTCCGGGACAGGCGCCAAGGGGCCCGACATCCGCGTGCAGGCCACCGTGCCGCGCCGGTGGTTGGGCGCGGCCGATGGCGTATTCATCTCGACGCCCGATCGCGTGCCGTTCGAGGGGAGCACCGTGGCCCGCAGTCGTGGACCCGACGATCCGAAGGGCGGGGTGACGCTGCACCTGTCGGCCGAGCTCGGCGAGCGCACCACGCTGCGGTTGCGGGGTCAGGGCGGCGAGCATCCAGGCAAGGGGCGCCCGGGTGATTTGCTCGTGACGGTGACGATCGTCGACGACCAGCCGCGGCGCTGGGGTTGGATGGTGGCGGTAGTGCTCGTTGCCGCGGCAGGAGCTGCGACCGCATGGTGGGGCTACGGGCGCTGGTGGGGCTGAGGGCCCGCTTCGCGCCCTACATCGGGTTGTCTCGAACCCACGCGCGCAGGCGCTCCATGCCGTCGGCATAGGAGACCCGCGGGGTGTATCCCAGGTCGCGTCGGGCGGCCGAGATGTCGTACCAGTGCGGGGTGGACAGCTGGCTGACGACAAAGCGCGTCAGCGGGGGCTCGGCCTCGATCCGAAACAGCTTCCACACCCACTCGATCGCAGTGGCGGCCGCACGTGCGGTGGTGACCGAGACGGTACGGTCGACCGGAGGCAGACCGGCGGCGGCGAGAAGGTCGTTGATGAAGTTCGGCCCCGGCATCGGCTCACCCTGGGTCACGAAGTAGGCCTGGCCCGCGGGCGGTGCACCAGGCTCGAGGCGATCGTAGGCGGCCAGGTGAGCGTCGACGGCATTGTCGATGTAGATGGTGTCGATCTGCTGCGGCTTGCCGATCATCCGGACCCGGCCGGCGCGGGCCTTGGCGATCACGCGGGGCATCATCGAGGTATCGCCTGGTCCCCACACCAGGTGCGGACGAATTGCGACCGTGGCCAGCGTGGCGGAGTTGGCC
>JAHZJA010001457.1 GCA_022601155.1 Deltaproteobacteria bacterium
CGTCGCCAACCTCGACCGCTTCGGGGATCTCGAGACCGATGTCGTACCGACACTTGTCGAGCGCCACGATCTCGGGATCGTCCCACTGGTAGCCGAGCCACTGCCCATCCCCGAGCCCACGAGCTTCGGCCCACGACTCCAAGCGTGCCGCTGCCACGGCGACGCCGTCCCCCTGATACGGCTGGTGCACACGGATGTACGCGACCCGGCGGCCCGGCACACTGCGCAGCCGAACCTCGAAGCCATCGGGGTTGTCCCCCTTGGGCAGCCGCTGGAGTCGGTGCTGTCCGCCCGGCGCCATCAGGCGGCCGAGGCCCTCATCACGCCGCGACCGTCTGAAGTGCTCCACGTCGAAGACCCGCGGCGGCACCCCATAGTGACCGCGAAAACTCCGAGAGAACTCCGAGCTCGACGAAAAACCACACGCCAACGCGATCTCCGTGAGCGTGCGGCCCTTGCGATGCGACAGCAGGTAGACGGCACGTTCCAGGCGCACCCGCTTGACGAACGTGGCCAGTGTTTCACCGACGAGGGCACGAAAGATGCGGTGGAAGTGGTGCGGCGAAAAACACGCTACGCGGGCCACATCGTCGAGCTTGAGCGGTGCGGTGAGATTGTTGGTGATGTGGTCGATCGCCCGGTTGACTCGGTCGACGTAGTCGAGATTCGCAAGATTTGCCAAGTCGGGCACGACAGCCACATCGTACCTTCGCCCTACCGATGACCGCACCCGTCTCCTCCCTCGGCTCTTTCTCCGTCAGTCTCACCGTCGCGGACATCACCGCGTCCCAGGCGTTCTACGAGAAGCTCGGGTTTGCCGTCGCTGGCGGCAACGCCGAGCAAAACTGGCTGATCCTGCGCAACGGAACCGTGACGATCGGGCTGTTCCAGGGCATGTTCGAGCGCAATCTGCTGACCTTCAACCCGGGGTGGGATGCCACCGCCCAGCCGCTGTCCGAGTTCACCGACATCCGCGAGCACCAAAAGCGGCTCAAGGCCGAGGGGCTCACGTTCCAGACGGAGGCCGACGACAATGGAACCGGGCCCGCGAGCTTCGTGGTCGTCGACCCCGACGGCAATCCGATCCTGCTCGACCAGCACGTGTGACCCAGGCTCCTGGATCCACGGCTCGGCCCGCCACACGATGGGGTACGGGCCGAGGCGATTGCATGTCGCCGCGGGCTCGGATCCCGCCGGGCATTTGGGGCCGACCGCGGGGACCAACTGCGCTACCTTCGGTCCCCGCGATGACCATAAGGGAGAGCGAGATCCGCCGACGGCTGAAGGGTGACGACGATGATGACGTCGCCGCGACCCTTCATCGCTTCTTTCGGCCGACGCCTCGCTTCACCGCTCCTCTGCTGTACGAGTGGCTACCCCTGCCCGACCTCGATGTGGTGCTGGGCGATGGCGAGGGCGGTGGTGCCTACGAGCGGGCCGCCAGGGGCATCATCGACCTGGCCAACGCAACGGACAAGGCGCTGCGTGGCCGAAGGTTCGACCGCCGACGCCGACGCGCCCCCCAGTGGCCGTTGGTCTTGTGCGAAGGGGACTCGTGGCTGTCGCATCCGTTCATCCACGAGCTCGGCGATTTCCTCGCCAACGACCCGCGCAACGCATTCCACCTGCTCAACCGTGCGGCTGCGGGCGACAGGCTGGTCAAGGTGGCCGCCGAGCGAGAACACGAAGCCGAGCTCGCCAAGTCCACGTTCGACCTGTTCGTGCTCAGTGGAGGCGGCAACGATCTGTTGCTCGACTTCGGTGACTTCCTGCGGCCGGGCCCCCACCCGGCCGATGCTGCCCCCGCGACACTCATCCGCGAGGCCATGCACGAGCACATGACGGGGCTGATGGATGTGATGCGGGGGCTCCTGCTCGGCGTGCGACGGCTGGATGCGACGATGCCCATCCTCGTGCACGGCTACGACTACCTGCGGGTCGCCGCCCCCGGGCGAGGGCCGTTCCTGGGCCCACACTTCGACCAGGCAGGTATCGAGGATCCCCAGCAACGCCAAGCCACGCTGGACCACATCATCGACCGCTACAACGAGTACGTGCGTGGAGCGGCGGCGGCCGTGCCTGACGTGGAGGTCGTCGAGCTTCGGGGCATCGTCAGCGAGGACCAGTGGTACGACGAGATCCATCCCAACCGAGAGGGGTTCCGCGGTCTCGCCGAAGCCATGGGAACCGCGATCCGTCGCAGGCTCGCCCAACCCGCGGCCAGCGAGGCCGACCGCGTCTGACCCCCGTGGCTGCGGGCGAGCGGCCCGCAGCCACCTCGGGCGTGCCCACGGCGGCGAGTCAAACCTCCGTCATGCCACCGTCGACGATGTACTCGGACCCGGTGACGAACGAGGCCTCGCCCGACAACAGGAACGTGACCACGCTCGCGACCTCTTCCGGCCGACCAAAGCGCCCCAGCGGCACCTGGGCGAGGATCTGCTCCGCGAACTGCTCGATGGCCTCGTCGGGCATGCCGGTGCGACCAAAGAACCCCGTCTCGATCGGCCCTGGGCTGACCGCATTGACGCGAACCCCCCGTGGGGC
>JAHZJA010001458.1 GCA_022601155.1 Deltaproteobacteria bacterium
CCGCACCGTGACCGACACCCCCGTCGAGGACGGATTCGTCCGCTTGCTGGGGCGTCTGGCCGGAGAACCGGATCCGCTGGGACTCGAGGCGCCCGCATGACGTTGCTGGCGCCCGCCTTGCTGCTGGGCCTGCTGGGCCTGGCCATCCCGGTCGTCGCCCACCTGCTGGGGCGCGAGCCGCCGCGGCCGATCCGGTTCGCGGCGATGCGATTTCTGACGGCCACCGATCGATCGGTGACCCAGCGCCGAGCGATCCGCGACTGGCCGCTGCTGCTGATACGCCTGCTGCTGCTGGCCCTGCTGGTGGTCGTGCTGACCCGACCGTCGAGCACCGAGCAGACCGGTGTCGCGGTGGTGGGAGAGCCTCACGACGCGGTGATCCTGCTCGACGCCTCGCGCAGCACCGAGCTTCGCGTGGACGGCCAGTCGATCCTGGCCCACGGAGTCGAGCGCGTCGAGCAGCTGCTGGAATCGCTGCCGTCCGGTAGCCGGGTCGGGCTGGTGACGTCCGATCCCGACGGCCCTCGCGAGCAACCGAGCGCCGACCCGGACGTGGTGGCGGCAGCGCTCGAGGAGTGGCTCACGGGTCGCCAGCCTCGCGCCGGGGCCTGGACGATGGCAGACGCCCTCCCCTCCGCCACGGCACTGCTGCGCGACGTGGACGGCGACCGCCCGCGGGTGGTGTACGCGGTGGGCGACGCGACCAGCCGTGGACTCGGCTCGCTGCCGGCCGCAGCTGAGGGTGGAGCGCTGGTCGTTCCGATCCCAGCCGTCGATACCGAGCAGCACCGCCCCGAGCACGTCGCGATCGAGGAAGTGCGCTGGGAACCCGCCCCCGAGCTCGACCCCCGGGCACTGCGTGTCCAGGCCGTCGTCCGTCGTCATCCGCCCTCGCACTCCGGTGACGAGGCCCCGGAGCGCCGCGTCCCGGTCGTGTTGCGAGTGGGCAGCGAAGAGGTCGCACGCACCACCGTCGACCTTCCGTTCGATGAGGCCGTGCCCGTGGAGTTCACCCACACCCTGCTCGACGAGCAGAGCACGGCGGCCGCGGTCGTGGCCTTGGATCTCACCGATGATCCGATGCCCAGCGACGACGCGCGCCACCTGTGGCTGTCGGCCGACGACGCGATCGAGGTGGTGATCGTCAACGGAGACCCCAGCGAGCTGCGTGCCCACGACGAGGTGTGGTTCCTCGGTACGGCCGCGACGGCCGACGACGACACCCAGCGCCTGCGCCTACACAGCCTGGCGCCCGATCAGCTCGAGTCGCGGGTCCGCGAAAAAGGGGCGCAGGCGTTCCGCGACGTGGATGTGTTGGTGCTCGCCAACTTGCGTGCACCGCCGCCCGACATCGCCCCCGCGATCATCGAGCGCGTCCGTGATGGGATGGGCCTTTGGATCACGGTGGGCGATCGAGTGCAGGCCGATGCCTACAACAAGCGCTTCGGTGAGCTGCTCCCCCTGCGCATGCGCGAAGCGGTGCGGGTGGGCACCGCCCCGGGACGGACCGAGGCGCGGGCGGAGGGCATGGCCCCGGCCGACCTCGATCATCCCGCGTTCCGCAGCCTCCGTGGCGACCTGGGACTGGGCGGCACCCGGGCGCGCCGCATCATGCTGGTCGAGCCCGACCCCCAGCGCGAGCACGCCATCGCCCTGTCGTTCACCAGCGGTGCACCGGCGTTGCTCACCCGCGAGGTGGCGGGTGGACGCGTCGCGTTGCTGACCACCACCATCGACCGGGACTGGGCCGACCTTCCGCTGCGCCCGGGCTTCGTGCCGATGGTCTCCAGCTTGCTGGGCTACCTCGCCGACCGCCGTAGCGGGGCCACGGGGACCGAGCTGATCGCGGGTCAGTCGCGCCCCATCCGAACCGAGCAGGCGCTCACCGTCACCACGCCCGAAGGCAGCCAGGTCTCGATTGCTCCGGACGATGACGATCAAGCCGTGTTCCGCGAGACGTTCGTCCCCGGCCACTACCGGGTGAACCTTCCCGATGAGCCCAGCGTGTTCGCGGTGGTCGTCGATCCGTCCGAGGGCGATACCCGATGGCAAGAGATCGACCCGACCCCACTCGATGACGGCGAGCGTCGGCACGTGGCCGTCGCCGTACCGCGCTGGCGCGGGCTGTGGTGGCTGATTGGGCTGCTGCTGGCGGCCGAGGCGATCATGCGCTGGCGCGGCCGCAGGCGCTGAGCCAGCCGCGGTGTGCCCAACCAACGGCGAAGGGCGCCCGTCGTAGCCGACGTGGCGCCCTCCTCATACGAAGCTCGTGGGGGAATCGAGTCGTTCAGCCCGTGCTGCCGCCAGTGGAGCCGCCACCGGTCGTGCCGGGTTCCGTCGTGCCGCCGCCGGTCGTGGGATCGGGGGGGCTGCCGGAGCTGTCGACCTGGCCACCGCCAGTGGTGTCGTCGCTGGGCGCCCCGGTGCTGTCGGCCGCGCTGTCATTGGAGCTGGCGTCGACGCAAAGACCCGAGAGGCAATCGAGGTTGGGGTCGCAGCCCCCACCTTCAGTGCACTGGCAGCCTTCGGTGCCCGCCGAGCAGCCCGCGTCGACGCAGATCATCGAGGCGCACAGCAGGCCCGGGTCGCATGCGCCGTCGGGCGTGCATGCGCAGGTCTCCGTTCCAACCGGACACAGGTCGGCGACGCAGATGTTCAAGTTGGTGTTGCAGATGAACGGCTGGTTGCAGACGCCACCGGAGGTGCACTGGCACCCTTCCGTCCCGACCTCGCAGCTATTGCCGGAGTCGTAGGTGTCGTAGTCGTAGCCGTCCCCCTCCGTGGAGAGGAAGCACGCCGAGGAGCCCAGGGCCAACGGGGCGACCACGGCGAACAGAAAGGTCAAGACGGAGCTTCGCATGGTGTGTTCCAGACTAGTTGTGACGACGGCCTTTCACAAGCCGAGTGTGACAGTTTCTGTAGCGGTGCAACCGCCGCCGCTTGGTCTAGCACGGTAGTCATTGCGCCGCACCCCGACGTCCACGAGATCGAGTTGGGTGTGACACGTGGCACCGTTTTCGGTGTTGAGTGATCGAAACCAACCCAAAGGACACCACCGCGGATAGCACCCTCAACACCAACACGCGTCGTTTCACGGCGCCCGTCTCGCTACGCGGGGAAACCCCCTGGGGGATTCCTCGGGGTACGTCCGCGTGTTCGAACGTCGACACCACATCGCGCGCCGACGCGCGGTGGCACATCGCCGTCGTCAATGACCAACGGCGATGTCGGATCGTCATGCCGCTGGCACGATCAATAGACGGCCCAGCCCAATCCAACGAGCACGCCCCACACCCCCATCGCATCGTTGCCCGTGTATCCGTACGGACCGTCGAGGTTGATGTTCAGGCGCGCCGACGCATAGACGGGACACCCATCGGAAGTCTTGGCGCGCTCACCCTTGAGGCGGCGCCCATGCCCTCGGCGGCACAGGCTCGTGTCGACGAAGGGGCTGATCCCCGCCTGGCTCCGATCGTCGGGGTGCCGGCCATTCCACACCGCGGTCAGGCGCAACCCCAGACCGAGGCGCCTGGTGACCACACGAGCTTGCGCGGCGACCTGAGCCGCGAGCGCGACCCCCTCGGTGTTGCCAGCACTGGGCAACAGCCCGGCCAACGCCGCGTCGCCACCGAGGACCCAGCGTCGTCCGGCTTGGGCACGGACCTCGGCGGGAACCACCAAGCCCAACGCTTGCGGCGTCCACAACCAGGGGTTCCACCCGTTGCGACCGCCGAGCGCATACTGATAGGCGTCTCGCTCGGACTCGCTCACCGCGAAGGCGGTGGGGATGACGAAGCCGAAGCCGACCTTCGCGTAGCGCCACTGGCCCTCGCGACGATCGAACACGCGACTACCCCCAAAGCTGAGATTGCTGGGGCGAGCCTGTTGCTCGCGCCCGGCCGCTCCATCGCGAAAGACCGCGACCGCGCCAAAGTTGATGTGGAGCTCGACCTCGTCCCGCGGTCGCATGCCGAGGCGGATCTGCGGCGAGACCGAGGCCACGTTCTCGTCGGGTCGGCTCTCGGCGAAGATTCCCAGCTCGGCATCACCGACGACGGTCGGGGCGCTGGGGATCTCATCGGTCACGTTCCGATCGATCGCCGCGGTCGAACCGACGCCCGCGGCCGCAGCCGCTGCGGGAGTGGCGAGGACGGCCATGCCCA
>JAHZJA010001459.1 GCA_022601155.1 Deltaproteobacteria bacterium
CCGAGCCCGAGCGCACCGCCCGGGCCATCGTCGATGCGGTGGCGGCCTGGGAAGACTCCGCACGGCTGGCCGAGATCAGCACCGGGCTCGGAGCCGCGATGCCCGGGCGCGAGCTGGCCACCCTGTCCCCCGAAGAGCGCTTCGCCGGGCGCGGATGGTGAGCACGTCCGCCGAATACCCGGTGGGGATCGTCGCGGTCCAGGGAGGCGTGCAGGCCCATGCCAATGCGCTCGCCTCGCTCGGTCTTCGCACCCGACCGGTGCGATCTCCCCGTGATCTGCATGGACTGGCGGGCCTGGTGCTGCCCGGAGGGGAGAGCACGGCCATGACCACCATCATGACCCGGCGCGGCCTGCTGGCACCGCTGCGCGCGATGGGGTCGGCCGGGATCCCGATCTTGGTGACGTGTGCAGGACTGATCCTCGCGGCTCGGTGGGTACGCCGGGCTGATGGCCCGGGGCCGGCGGTCACCTCCGTCTCGGGTCAGGACGGACCCTTCGTTGCGGAGCCAGCAGTCGCATCCGTGTCGAGGCCAGCAGTCGCGTCCGTGTCGAGGCCAGCAGTCGCGTCCGTGTCGAGGCCAGCAGTCGCGTCAGTGTCGAGGCCGGCAGTCGCGGCCGTGTCGGAGCGAGGGGCGTTGTCGGTGTCGGAGCGAGGAGCGTTGTCCGTGTCGGAGCGAGGAGCGTTGTCCGTCTCGGACTCGGAAATGTCCCGTGTCTCGGGGCCGGGAGTACCCGCCGCTTCGGAGGTCGCGCCCGGCTTCGGCTGGCTCGATGTCTCCGTGACCCGCAATGCCTACGGCTCGCAGCGGGATTCGTTCGTGGCGACGTCGGACGACGGGTCGTTGCCGCTGGTGTTCATTCGTGCGCCGCGAATCGACACGGTGGGGCCTGGCGTGACGGTGCTGGCCACCCTCGATGGGATCCCCGTGCTGGTGCGGCAAGGCACCACCTTTGGGGCCACCTTTCATCCCGAGCTGGGGGGCGTGGACTCCGTGCACGCGGCGGTGTTCGGCGGTCTGCGCCAGCAGGCTTGCTCCCCGGACGACGGGCGGCGATCCTCGGGCGGTGAAGCCAGACCGCTCCACGGCGGTGCCTCCGTCTGATCCTCCCCTGACGGTGGCGATGGTGGTCACCGACCTCGATGGCACGCTGCTCGATCGAGAGTCGAGACTGAGCGCCGTCAACCGAGCGGCGCTGGTGCGGCTGGGCGAGCGCGGCATCCTTCGCGTGGCCGCGACGGGCCGATCGCTGTACTCGGCGCGTCGCGTCCTCACTCCCGACGATCCGTTCGACTACGTGGCCGTGTCGTCGGGAGCGGGCATCGTGCACTGGCCACGCGCGAAGCTGGTCCGCACGCTGCCGATGGCGGCAGACGACACCGCGCGGGTCTGTGCCGTGTTCGAGGCTCTGGCGCTCGACTTCATGGTGCACGCGCCCGTCCCGAGCAGTCACCGCTTCGTGTATCGGCGCGGTGCGGTACCCAACCCCGACTTCGACCGAAGGCTGGCGCGGTACGCCGAGCACTGTACGCTCGCCGACGATACGCCCGCTCGCTGGCAGCGGCCGGCTTGCCATGTGGTGGCGATCCACCCCGAGGGCGAGCAGGCTCATCGCGAGGTCGTCGCGCAGCTGGGTGAAGCGTTCTCCGTCGTGCGGACCACATCTCCCCTCGATGCTCGCTCGGTGTGGATCGAAGTGCTGCCCCGGGCGGCCTCCAAGTCGCAGGCCTGCGCGTGGGTGGCGACGGAGCACGACGCGGTGGCGGACCAGGTCGTTGCCGTTGGCAACGACACCAACGACCTCGACATGCTGGCATGGGCGGGGACGAGCTACGTGGTCGCCAATGCGACGGCGGCGATGCGCGATCGCTGGACGACGGTCGGGGCCCACGATGCCGACGGGTTCGCGGAGGTCGTCCGCCGCACGTTGGGTTGAGGTCGACGCAGTCGTTGCTCACTTCGGGTAGGCTCGGGGGCACCCGCCACCAGGCGCTCAGCCATCGGGCCATGATGGTCCGGCGTGGGCCATCGTGTGGGGCGAGACGACGTGACCGAGACCTACGACCAAGACGAAGCGGCACTGATCTTGGCCAAGGTCGCCGAGATGCAGAAACGTTCGTCGACGGCACAGGGGCTGTCGCTCTCCGAGCTGGAGCAGGCCGCACAGGAGGCGGGGCTCGATGGCACGCTGGTCCGCGAGGCCGCGATGCAGGTCGAGCGCACGGTGGAGGTCCCCCGTGGCCGTCGCTGGTTTGGGGCGGGCACGCGGGTCGTGGCGCGGGCCAGGACCAAGGGACCGCTGGACTTCGATGCGCTGGCCAATCGCCTCTTCGGCGAGATGGCCGGACGGGTGGGGGAGCCGGGTGTACAGCACGAGGTGGGCGACGCTCGTGTCTGGCACACCAATACCTATGGTCAGGGCCTCGAGTTCGGAGGGCCCAAGCTGTCACTCACGATTCGCCCGGCGGGCGATGGCGCCGAGCTGGTGCTGCGCAAGGATGTCGATCGCGAGGCGGCACGTGGTGTCGCCATTCGCACCGCCATCACCGGGTTGGTCGGGGCGCTGACGACGTTGGTCATCGCCGACGCGCTGGGCCCCCTGGACGACTCGATCGCGTTCGCCGTGCTCAGTACGCCGCTGTTCTCCGCACTGGGGTGGGTGATGGGCAAGAAGTGGTGGCAAAAGGAACAGCCACGCTTGGCCCAGGCCCAGCGGGCACAGCTACGCGGGCTGACGGCGGAGGTCGAGCCGCCCGCTCTGGCGCCCGCCGACGACTCCCGCGACTGAGGCCGACCGTGTGAGGCCGGAGCCGAAGGCTCTGCGCGTGTCGTCGCTCGCCGCCGACGCGCGAGACGGGGGTCGGTCGTGGGGGCCGAAGCCTGCAAGGGCAGCTTCTGCAACTACCTGTCGGTCGAGTGCACGACGACCAACAACAACCCGGCCCCGCACACCTGTACCTGGTCGGGATGGTTCTCCGAGGAGGACCCGGACTTCTTGGCGCCGAGCGGCCAGGCGATCAAGGGCGTGCAGTGCAGCGGTAGCAACTGCGACGACAAGCGCTATTGGTACTGCCCGATCCCGTGATCGCGAGGAGCACCGGGGCGCGATGCGGTCACGAGCCGCACGCAGCGGGGTGGGGGGTCTTGTCGCAGCAGCCCAGCGCGGCATCGGCAGAGCACTCGCGCTCCAGCTTCTGTGACGAGGCTCCGCCCAGGTCGTCTCGGCACACGCACAGCTTCTCGCAGCAGTGGTCGCCCAAGCTCTGGATGCGCGCGCACGCAAAGCCGCGGGCGCATGCAGTGCCGGGGTCACCCCCTTCGCAGTCGGCATCGACGCTACAGCTCTGAGAGCACATCGATCGGCCGATCACATAGCGCTGGTCGAGCTGGCAGACGCCTTCGTTGCAGACGAACTTCTCGGTGTCGCCGACGATGTTGCACTCGGCGTTGGTGGTGCAGGGATCGGGGGGCGTCTCCGTCTCGTCCGCGTACACGCACAGCAGGTGGTCACACGCCAACGAGGGGAAGCTGATCGTCTGCGACTGCGGGATGAAATCGGCGCCGTGGTTGCACGGGCGGCCGACATCCGAGCTCGGACAGGCGACCAACAGCAGCGGGAGGACGAGTGTGGTCGCGCGCAGAGACATGCATTCCTCCAACCGCAACGGGCCCGGAGGTTTCCTGCGCAGCGCGCGACCGCCTGGGCGCTCCGCTCGGCCGCGTGCCGAGCGGGGTCGAGCGGAGTCGAGCCGTGGGTCACACAGGGGTGGAGGGCAACCGACGTGCGGCGATCGCCGCACGGCAGAAGTTCGGAGAGGGGCGCAGTCGTAGGCGCACGAAGAGCGCTGACCGCTGAGGTCTCGGCGAGGTGCGGAAGCGCGGGCCTCCGACGAACGAAAGGCGAGCACCGTGCGGCGATCGCCGTACGGCTGAAGCATCGGTGATGCGCGGGGTCCCAGACATGCGAGCGGTGACCGCCGTGCGGGGATCGCCGCACGGCAGAAGCTTCGCAGGAGGGCGGAGTCGCAGACGCACGAGAAGCGACGGCCGCCGAGGTCTCGGCGACGTGCGGATGCGCGGGGTCGCAGACGTACGAAGGGCGACCGCCGTGTGGCGATCGCCCTCGCAGAACTCGTGTCGGGGATCGGCTCAGCTCAGGTATCGGCGAGCTTCTTCTTGAGCTCTTCGAGCTGCGCGTCGATCTCGGCCGCCTTGGTCGCGCTTTGGACCTCGTCGTCGGACGGAGCCTCACCGCCAGCACCTGCGCCAGCGCCAGCGCCGGCTCCCGCCCCCGCGTTGGGATCGACCTGGCCGCCGAGCGCCTTGCGCTCCTGCTCGGCCGCTTGGAGGGCCATCTTGTTCTTGAGCGCGGAGAGCTGATCGTCGACCCCCGAGCTGGCCTCGAGCGCCTTGAACTGCATCTCCAGCGATGCCTCGGGCAGCGCCCCGCTGATCTCGGCGGTGGCCTCGGCCTCGGCCTCGATCTGAGTGACGCGGTCGGACATGCGCTCGAAGGTGTCGAACGCCGAGGTGGAGTTGATGTTGGACAGCGTCTCGTTGATGGTCCGCTGGGCCTCGGCGCGCTTTTGCCGGGAGACCAGGATGTTGCGCTTGCGCTTGGCCTCTTCGATCTTGGCATCGAGGCCACGCAGCGCACCCTTGAGCTGCTCGACCGACAGCTTCTGGGCTTCCCATTGCTGCTTGAGGGTCTCGGCGACCTCGTCGTGCTCGGTCTTGCGAGCGAGCGCGGCCTTGGCCAGGTTGTCGTCGCCCGCCTTGATGGCGAGCATCGCCTTGCGCTCCCATTCGGCGGCCTTGGCGGCCTCCTGCTGGTATTGCTTCTTCAGGCGCTTTTCGTCGGCAATCGCGACCGCGACCTGTTTCTTGGCCTCAACCAGCTGCGACTTCATGTCGACCAGCACCTGGTTGAGCATCTTCTCCGGGTCTTCGGCCTTGTTGATGAGCTCGTTGATGTTCGAGCGGATCAGCGTGCCCAGCCGTGAAAACAGTCCCATGCTACGCGTCCCCTCCGGCCTTACGCTGGTCGTCGTTTTGGTCGTGCAAGCCCCACTCAGAGAGCTTGTCCCAGTGGTTGTCGAGCGCCATGCACATGTCGTCGATCATGGCTTGGAACTCGTTGAAGTCGAGATTTTCCAGCTGCTGAGCGCCGGAGAGCACGACCTTGTTGCCCTGGAGCGAGTACGAGGAGTGCAACAGCTCGGCGTTGAGTTCCAGCAGGGCGCGGAACAGCTTCACCTCCTGCTGCTGCTCGGTGCTCAGCTCGAGCACGGGCAGCGAGAACAACACGATGGGCTCGTCGGCGCTGACGGCGATCGAGGTGGAGTGTTGGGTCTGCGGGCTGATGACCCAGGTGCTGTGGCCGAGCTGCTCGTAGGGCAAGCCGGTGCGGGTCAAGTGGGAGTCGAGATCGTCGAGGCTGCTCATCCTGGTGTATCCGTGTGGGGCTGGGTCCTCGGAGGAAACCTCAGCGGCGACGTGCCGTTGCTCGCCGGGTTTCGAACAAAGAAATCTTCGCGCCCGCCCGTGAAGAAGTCGGGGGGCCCGCCGCGGGAGCCGCAGATTAAGCCGAGGCCCGCGAGTGCGGCAAGCACGACGAGCCCATGGGCCGTGGCAAAGGTCAACCGCGGCCTGCGGGGCTTTATGCCGGCCGATCGACCGCATCTGGGGCCCGGGCTCCGGGGCGCCGCTCGACCGGGGTACGCGGCCGCCCATGCCTTTCCTACGGCCATCGGGCAGGGTTGGCCCGTCGTAGGGCTTTTCCGGGGTCGGTCGCCGTGGTATCCCGCGGCACGAGCATGACGAATGTCGCGTCCATCATGGGCCCGTTGCCCCGTCACGTCGGCATCATCATGGATGGCAACGGCCGGTGGGCGCGAGCCAACGGTCTGCCGCGCGAAGACGGCCACAAAAAAGGTGCCGACTCCGTCCAGACGGTGGTGCGAGCAGCGCGCAAGCTCAACATCCCCGCGCTGACGCTGTTCGCATTCTCCAGTCAGAACTGGGACCGGCCGCACGAAGAGGTCTTCCACCTGATGCAGCTGCTGCGTCGGTACCTCATTCAAGAGCGCGCCGAGATCCTCGACAACGGCATCCGTCTCACCACCGTCGGCGACACCGATCGCCTGCCGCCCTACGTGCGGGGCCCGCTGGTCGAGCTGATGGCCGCCTCCGCCGACAACGAGGACATGGTCCTGTGTCTGGCGCTCAGCTACGGCGGTCGCGAGATGATCGCCAAGGCAGCCGCCGCGATGTGCCGCGCGGCGCAGGCCGGCAAGCTCGACCCGGACTCGATCGATCCCGATCTGTTCGGCTCGTACCTCGAGTCGTCGAACCTGCTGCCGCCGCTGGACCTGCTCATCCGCACCAGCGG
>JAHZJA010001460.1 GCA_022601155.1 Deltaproteobacteria bacterium
GCGTTTCTTTCCTCGCCTGGCCCGGTTTCGACGCGAGGGGCGGCTGGAGCTCGTCCATGCCGATGCGCGCGACGTGGTGGCGGCCTACGACGCAGGGGAGCCCTCCCCGTTCGACTTCGTGTTGCTCGATCTGTTCACCGGGGCGCCCGAAGCTCCACCGCTGCTGCGCGAGCCTGGGTTCATCGGTGGCGTCGTCCGATGTGCCCCGACAGTGCTGACCAACGCGATCTTCACCCTTGGCGAGCAAGGGCACATCGACTGGCTCAGGCTGTTCGCGAACGCCGGGGCGCCCATCGTGGCCCAGTACCCGACCGGAGACCCCGACGGCTGGTCGACGCGACCGCACAACTGGATCCTCTCGAGCGTCGCGGTCGAGCCCGCCAGCGATTTTGCCCCGTTCGCCGACTCCACGCACTACATCGCCAAGGCGCTCCGCAACGACTTCCACTGCATGGTCGACCGTGTCGTCCCTGCCCCCGCGGCCGTCGTGTCCGCCCCCGGATGCGATGTCGTCCCGACCGCCTCGGCTTGACCGCACGCATCGACCACGACCCACGGCGCTCACTTGCGCCCGTCCAGAGACACCGCCACGTCTCGACCATTCGGACCCGAATCGAGCACGTGTGAATAACTCCGGGTGAGGTCGGGACTCCCGGGCTGAGACCCGGCCATGACCTCCCCGAACAAGACCCATTCCTGGAAGACCTTGTCATTGATCGCCTCCGTCGCCGCTTTGGGCGCCGCGGGTGTCGTCGCTGTTGGCGGCGAAGGCGTTTCGGAGCGGGACGCGGAGTCCGCGACCCGTCAGCGACATGCTGCTTCGCGCCACCGGGGGGGCAGCGAGACCTCCGATCGCAGGGGCCCCTGCGCCTTCGCCCCCCACACGCGGATGGCATACGAGGTGACCACGCAGACGAGCACGTCGCTGGACATGGCGCCGTTGATGTCGGAGGTCGAGATCGAGGGACAGCAGCTCGCAGCCCAGGCCACCGCCATGGAGCAGCAAGCTTCGCGAAGCTGGCGCATCGATCTGGAAGTGATCGCCCGCACCAACGAGGGTGCCACGATCTTGGCCGCACACATCGATGCCGAGCCCACGCAGATGGTCGGGCGCACCCAGGTCCCGCCGACCGCCGAGCTGAGCGATACCTTCTTGGTCCGCCTCGACTCGCGCTGCAACATCCTCGACTTCGGCTGGCGAACCGACGGCAATCGTGCCTCGGCCGCCGACCAACAGCAGCTCCTCGCCGGCCTCAACTATCTGGCCCCCCCCGCGGGTCGAGACGGCTACGGCGGCATGACGTTCGACCCCGTCGGTCGCTACTACGCCGCGTTCAACGTCGGCAAGGATGGAAGCCTCGAGGGCCGTGCCGTGGACTATCGCGAGCCCTTTGGTCGCTCCCGCAACGCGATGATGCCCAGCTTCGACGTCACCGCCTCCACCATCGCGGTACGGCCTCAGCCCGGCGAGTGGTTCGCCTCCTTGCACAACCACCGCGAGCTGAGCATCGCCATGGCCGGACACTCCATAGGAGAGGTCAGCGGTACGGTCTCCGCACGACGGGTGGATCCCGGCCCGTGGCGCCCAGCTGTCGAGCCCGACGATGGCGGCTGGACCTGGGGCATCCTGATGGGTCAGCAGGTGAGTCCAGGCGCGGAGTCGAAGGCCAACAGCTCCTCTGCACTGGCCGGGGTGTCGATCGACGACGCCCTCCACCGCTACCGGGCGATCATCGCCGAGAAGGGAAGCTCGATCGACGCCGTCCCCCTGCTGGTGGAGTGGCTGCAGGCCAACCCCGACGGCGCCACTGAGCTGCTGACGCAGCTGCGCTCGGGCACCTTCGAGGGGCAGCAACGGGCCAGTGCCGGGCTGTTCCTGGCCTTGGGCACCGCGGGCACCCAACAGGCCACCGATGCACTGCTCGAGATCATCGGCGGCCCCGGTGACGACCCCGGGCACAAGGTTTCGGCCGCGTTCGCGCTGTCCAACGTCGAGGAGCCCACGACCCTGATGATCGATACCGTGGTGGCTGCGGCCCACAGCGACGTCGACCGTGTCACCCGCGGCTCGCTGGCGATGGGTCTGGGCGCGTTCGCCAGCCGCAACGCCGAGCGCTCGCCCGAGCTGGCCGCCCAGGCGCGCGAGCAGATCGGCTCCTGGCTCGCCGACCCCGCCGACGACGAGCAGCTCGCCGCCTCGCTGATGGCGGCGGGCAATGCCGGGCATGATGACCTGGCCCCCACCCTCGACCCGTACTTCGACCACGAAGACCCGCAGATCCGGCGCCGGGCGACGCACGCCCTGCGGCACATGTCCCCCGAGGAAGCATATCCGCGGCTATCGGAGCGCATGCTGGATGTCGACGAGGTGGTCCGAGCCTCCGCGGTCGAGACAGCGTTGGAGGTGAGCCGGGCCCGCGGCGCGGCCCCGCCGGTCGACATGGTCGACATGGCCATCGAGAACCTCGACATGGCCACCCCCAAGCGGGAGCACAAGGCCCTGCTGGGCTTGCTGGGCGAGGCCGCCAAGCACGGGAGCCCCGGCGCGGGCGCGGTCCTGCAGCAACATTTTGCCGATGAGCTCGAGCGTGGTGCGCCCGACATCGACAAGCTGCAGGCACTAGGCCAGCACACCAACAACCGGTGGACCGCCGACTGACGGCGACGAACCGAGACGCCGGCTTCGATGCCCGCGGGGGACTCCAGTCGCCCGCGGGCATCGGTCTTTGGTTCGTCGCGCCAGTGCCTGGCCCGCGCCCTATCGAGGCGGCCAGCACCATCGCAGAAAAATCGACTCGCCACGAATAACCCCATCGCCATTGGCGACTCCCGCGATGAAGACAACGTCGCGCACCCGACCGACCCCGGGCGAGGCAGCGCGGCCCCAACGACAGATCGAGTGCGCGGCGAAGCAACGCCGAGCGCACACAGAAGGACGAACGACGATGAAACTCGACTCCCGTATTCTCTTGGCCCTGTGCCCTCTCGCCGCCTCTGTCGCCCTCGGGTGCAATGGCGACGGCTCCGACCTCGACGGCGACATCGTCGACGTCGGTAGCGAAGGCAAACCCCGCATCGAGCAGGTGGAGCTGACCCGCCTTCAGCTCGGCAGTGACGACGCCCCCGCAATGCTCCAGCCCCTCGAGGTCGAGGTCGAGCTGAACGTGGTCGGAGACGCATTCGACAGCGACGTGCTCGTGGGTCTCACCGCCGACGACGGCGAGCTGGGCTGTGTGCTCGGAGCGCTCGAGGCCCAGACCGACGCCCCCGGGGCTTCCCACTTGGCGCTGGAGAGCGAGTTCTTCGTCAAGGGCGACTGCGCAGCGATGATCGGCCGCGACGATGTCGAGCTGTTCGCTGCGTTCGACCCCTGGGGCAACACCGATGTGGAGCACACCGGCGAGCAGCCCGAGCGTGTCGAAGACCTGTACGACGTGGTCCGCGGAGCCATACTCGGCGTGGACGGTTGTGATGACTGCACGACGGAGACCTCGCTGTCCGACTCCCCGGGCATCGATGCACAGCTTCGCGAGGTGCAGCTGAGCTCCTCGGTGGCGGTGCTGACCCTTCCGGCCACCCCCGGTCAGGAAGCCATGCC
>JAHZJA010001461.1 GCA_022601155.1 Deltaproteobacteria bacterium
ACGAGGCAGCGACCGAAGAGTCCGCACCCAGCTCCGACGACTCCGGCGAGCCCGAGTCCTGAGCCCGCTACAACCGGTCACGGTACGGGGCGGTGTGGACTGCCCCTACCGATGACCCCCGGCTGCGGCCTCGGCTCCTGGTGAGTCGGGGCCGTCGTCGTGTAGGCGCCTGGGGGCCTGCAAGTGGGGTGGGGCGCTCGTTTTCGGGACCCGCCCCCCGTGTCGCTTGATCGCGCCCATGTCCGCGATGTATCTCGGGCGGACATGGCGGGCCCGATGGACGACGTTCGCGTACTCGAAGGTGATCTCGACGCCAGCGGGGCGCGGTTTTGCATCCTCGTCAGCCGCTTCAACGCGTTCATCACCGAGCGTTTGTTGGAGGGAGCCGTCGATGCGTTGGTGCGGCACGGGGCCAAGGCTTCGGACATCACCGTGGTCCGCGTGCCCGGTGCCTTCGAGCTGGCGGCGACGGCAGCCAAGGCCCTCGAGGGTGAGCACGGCTTCGATGGTCTCGTCGCGCTGGGCTGCCTGATGCGCGGCGACACGATTCACTTCGATCTCATCGCGGGCGAGGCGACCAAGGGGCTCAGCGGGCTGTCGGTCTCTCGCGGCGTTGCCATCGGCTTCGGCCTGCTGACCACCGACACGCTCGAGCAAGCGGTTCACCGCGCGGGTGCCAAGCACGGCAACAAGGGCGCCGAGGCAGCGATGGCCGCGGTGGAGCAGTTGACCCTCTTTCGGACGATCGAACGGGCGCGCACCGGGCCGTGACCAACGCGGCCAAACCAGGCCGAGCCTCGGCCGACTCCGGGCCCCAGGGGGAGCGTGCGTCCGGGCGAGAGCTCTCGTTGCTGGCGCTGTGTCACCTCGAGTCGTATCCGCGCGACGAGCACGCCACCGCGCTGTCGCTGCTGTGGAGCAGCCCGCCGCGGGGCGACGACGACGAGCGCAGCGGATTGTTCGCCGGGCTGGTCCGCGATCGAACGGTCCGCAACCGAGCCGACACGCTGCTGCGCGGGCTGCTCGCGCGCTGGTCGGAGGTCGACGCGGTGATCGCAGAGACCTCGGTACGCTGGCGGCTGGAACGGATGGCGCAGGTCGACCGCAACGTGCTGCGCCTGGCCGCCTTCGAGCTGTCCGAGCGCCCCGACACCCCCCGCCCGGTCGTCCTGGCCGAGGCCGTGCGCCTGGCACGTCGCTATGGCTCCGAGCGCAGTCCGGGGTTCGTCAACGGTGTGGCCGAGGCGCTGGCTCGCCGATTGCGTCCGACCGACGGCACCGCAGCGGGAGCCACGGGCGATGGCTGAAGCGCTGGCGGCCGGCTTGCGGGTGCAGTCCCTTTCGAGGGCGGTGCTCGATGGCGTGGACGACGGGGCCGATGGCACCGTGACGGTCGATCTGGCCGTCTTGCCGTACTTCGAGGACGAGCGCCCCCTGCAGGGGTTGGCGGGCCTGGTGGACTGGCGCCTCAGTGGACGGTTGTCGACACTGTTGCGCGACGGGTTCGGTACCGGTCGGGCCGGCGAGGCCATGCTCCTGCCGGGCCGTCGCACCCTGGGGATGGAGCGATTGGTCTTGCTCGGCCTGGGACCCGTGGCGGCGTTCGATCGCGGCACGGCCGAGTCCGCGGGGCGTCGCCTGGTGGGATTGGTCGAGGGACTCGATCCCCGGCGGGTTCTGGTGGCGATGCCCGGCCATGCCCCCGATCGCGCGGTGGTGGAGGCGTTGTTCGACGGGCTACTGGGTGCGCTGACGCTCGTGGCTCCGACCGACGATGCCGAGCCCGCGGCCAAGGCCGTCGATGACGCGGCGATCTCCTCGGACGACGACGATCCCGAGGCGGTCGCGTCCCCGGGGCCCAAGCTGGCGCCGCAGCTGGGCGTCGCCGCCCCTCCAGCCTCGGCAACCCCGCTGCGGACGCCGGGTTCGGTGCGCGTTCCCGCCACCGGGTCGGGCCGGGGCACGGTGCCACGGCGGTGGTGGGTGGTGGCCGATCCTCGGCATGAGGCCCGCCTACGTCGCTTGCTCGACGGTCCTCCGCGGGCGGCTGAAGCCGGGGCCTGATCTCCGAGGCCTGCCCCGCGGCCAGGCCCACATGGTGCCGGCCAGGGCTGGGGCGAGGGGTTGGTATACTCCCGCACGATGCCCGACAAGGTGCTCGTCGTCGAAGACTCGCGGGCGATGCGAGTGTTCGTGAGCTCGATCCTCGAGGCGACGGGGAACTATGTAGTGCAGGAGGTCGACAACGGGTTCGATGCGCTGCGCGCTCTTCCCCGGGGAGACTTCGCGCTCATCGTCACCGACGTCAACATGCCCGACGTCAGCGGTATCGAGCTGACCAAGTTCGTGCGCGGCAACGCCAAGTACCGCGACACGCCCATCATCGTCATCAGCACCGACAGCGCCCAGACCGACACCAAGCGTGCCCTCGAGGCTGGGGCCTCGGCCTTCCTCGCCAAGCCGTTCACCGCCCAAGAGCTGTTGGACGTGATCGAGCAGGCTCGCAAGGGGTCGGGGGATCACGGATGACGCGGCGTGATCGACCATCCTCCGAGTTTCTCTCGGAGGCGCAAGACGTCATCGAAGAGCTGTCACGCAACCTGCTGGAGCTCGACGGGCAGCAACGTGCAGGTCAGCAGTACGACCCCGATCTACTCAACGCCGCGTTCCGGGCGGTGCACAGCCTCAAGGGCTTGGCGGCGTTGTTCAACGCCAATGCCATCGCGCAGCTCAGCCACAGCCTGGAGAGCACGCTCGATGCCTTGCGCTTGGGCAAGCTGGAGCTGGGGCAGCCCGCGCTCGACGTGCTGTTCGAGGCGGTCGAGACGTTCCAGCGCATGCTCGCCGGGTTTTCCGACGACAAGGCGGTGGCGATCGACATCGACCCGCTGCTGGGGCGGATTCTCGCGCTGTCTGGCGGAGGAGAGGGGGCCGAGCCCGCGACCAGCCTCGCCGGTCTCGACGACTCGATCCTCGGCGTGCTCACCGAGTACGAGGAGCACCGCCTGCGCGAGAACATCCGCATGGGGCGGAGGCTGTTCCGGGTGCACGCCTCGTTCGATCTGCTGGCGATCGACGTGGGGATCGAGGCGCTCAAGGGCAAGATGAAGGCCTACGGGGAGGTCATCACCTACCTCCCCAGTGCCGACGCCTCGGCCGATGACCGCATCGACCTGGACATCCTGGTGGGATCCGAGCGCCCGCTGGCCGAGATCGCGGCTGGCGTCGCCGAGGACGGGGTGGCCGTGTACGAGCTGTCGGGCACCAGCCCGGCCGCGGCTGCACCCCCGCCTCGGCCGGCTGCTCCTGCCGCGCCCGCCCCGACGCGACCCAAGCCCGGCGTGGTGAGCCCGCCACGGGCCAAGGTGCAGGCGGTCGAGGGTGATGAGGACCTGACCGACTTTGCCCCCGGGCCCGGCTCCGAGCCGCCGCTGTCGGACCTCGACGACGCGGACGACGTGGACTCGCTGAGCCTGCGCAGCCTGAGCCAGACGGTGCGGGTGGATCTGTCGCGCCTGGACCACCTGATGAACCTCATCGGGGAGCTGGGGGTGGTGCAGGCCAACCTCGGCGGCACGCTCGACCAGCTGCGGGTGCAGGTGGGTACGGGCGACAGGGTTCGAGACTTCCAAGGTCACCTGCGCACGATGGCGCGCAAGCTGTCGCTGCTGCAGCAGGGGCTGCTCGACGTGCGGATGGTGCCGCTGGGCCAGGTGTTCGACAAGCTGGCTCGGGTGGTGCGCAAGCTGGGGCGCGAGTCGGACAAGGAGATTCGGCTCGCGATCTCCGGGGCGCAGACCGAGCTGGACAAGCTCATCGTGGAGGAGCTGTCCGACCCGCTGATGCACATGATCCGCAACTGCATCGACCACGGGATCGAGCAACGCGAGGGGCGGATCGAGGCCGGCAAGCCGACGGTCGGGCGCATCGATCTGCGGGCGTTCCAGCGCGGCAACCGGGTGGTGATCGAGGTCGAAGACGACGGCCGCGGCATGGACTGGCGGGTCATCCGAGACATGGCGATTCGGCGCGGGCTCACCACGCGCGAGGAGGCCCGCGAGCTGTCGATGAACGACGTCATCGACTTCATCTTCACCCCCGGGTTCACCACCCGTGAAGTCGCCACCGCCATGAGCGGGCGCGGCGTGGGGATGGACGTGGTCAAGACCAACA
The DNA here is from genome assembly GCA_022601155.1 of Deltaproteobacteria bacterium. Classification (GTDB taxonomy): domain Bacteria; phylum Myxococcota_A; class Polyangia; order Nannocystales; family Nannocystaceae; genus Paraliomyxa. The sequence continues at coordinate 4,174 of JAHZJA010001461.1, forward strand.
TCTCCCGACTGTCGGGGATGATCGATGTCGACACCAAGGTCGGGCGTGGCACCAAGTTCGCGATCACGCTGCCCGTCACGCTTGCCATCATCCAGGCCCTGGTCATCGAGACCTGCGCCCAGACCTTCTGCATCCCGCTCAACTCGGTGCTCGAGTCGATCATGGTGCGGCAGTCCGACATCGTGACCATCGAGGGGCACGAGGTCATCTCGCTGCGTGGTCGCACCTTGCCGCTGCTGCACCTGTCGCGGATGTTCGACCTGGTCGAGCACACCGAGTTCTTCGACCCCGAGCGCATCTATGTCGTGATCGTCGGGCTGGCCCAGCATCGGGTCGGTCTGGTCGTCGACGAGCTGGTGGGCCAGCAAGACGTGGTGATCAAGCCGCTGGGCAGCTCGCTG
>JAHZJA010001462.1 GCA_022601155.1 Deltaproteobacteria bacterium
CGCGCATCGATCCAGTCCATGGTGTCGACGATCAGCGGATGTCCAATTGCACTCAGATCGCGGCCCGGTAGCTCGTCGCCCGAGTAGAACGTGCCGTCGAGCAGCGCCACGTCGACCCCATCGAGCAGGGCTTCACGCCGTCTTGGATCCCAGCGGGACCACGGTGCGCAGTCGGGGATGTACAGCGCGGTCCGCCGTGGACCCTCGAACCGGAAGCCGACCGTATTGGTGTGCTCGGCACGGTGAGGCACCGCGACGGGGATCATGGTCACTGAGCCCAGGACGAGAGCTTCACCCGGGGACAGCGGTCGCAGATCGATCTCCTGCCGTGCGACGAGCTGCGACCACGGAACATTGGATCGCAGCAGCTCCAGCATGGAGGCGGTGCCATACACGGGGACGCCGTCGGCGTGCGCGGCCTCGAAGCCGAGGTGCGCGAGGCCGAGGTAGTGGCCCATGTGACCGTGGGTGAGCGCGATGCCATCGACGGGGCGTCGGCTGCGACCGCCGACGGGGTCGCCACGCAGTGCGGCGACGTCACGCAGCTGCCACGGAAGATCGGGCGTGGCATCGACCACGAACACGCGCCCATCGCCGAGTACCAGGGCCACGCTGGCGACCCGCGGGCGTGCGGCGGGGTGTTCGGCCGCGGCGCGGCACTGGGCGCAATCACAGCCGGCCTGGGGAACCCCGGCGTCCTGGGCGATGCCCAACACCACGAGCTTGGGTGCATCGATGCGCGCATCGGAAACCGCTGCGACGGGCGCAGGCTCGACGGGCGGTGTCGCCACAGGGGGGCTGTCGACCACAGCTGCACGACGAGAGACGTCGGGGCGAGATCGCGAGTCGTCGCTGCACCCGGCCATTGCCCAAGTGGTGAGCCCGATGGCCACGATCGACTGCACCCGTGTTCGCATTGACATCGACTGCCACCACGATAGTCCACCCCACGGTTGTCGCGGTGGGCTCGCTTGCCTCGGACACCTACGCCAACTGCCACCAGACCGGCGTCGTGATGGGCTTGCCAGCTTGTGTGTCGTGGGCTTCGCTTCTCGGCTGTAACGGGGGTGAGGCCGGCGACAAGGTTTCTAAAAAACCCCGTAGCTGTCCGAATTCTCGACTCTATGGACAAATTGTGCTTGCTCTCGTTTGGTGTGTGTGCGAGGCTTCCACTGTAGTTCCTGGTCGGAAGGGAGCTGATTTCGCACAATCGAAGGTCTCGCGGCGGTCGGGTTTTTCCGCGAGTCCCCTCGGCCACTGGCATTCGTCGGGCGACGAATCTGGGCGGGGATGCGTGCGAGCGGGAGGTGTGGGCGATGGGATTTCAAGCGCGAACGGTCGTACGTGCGTCGCGGTGGTGGGCTCTGGGGCTCCTCACCGGTTCGCTGGTCCTGGGAGGTTGCTACCGCGGCGGTGCGCAGCAGCGTGACGACGACGAGGACGAAGACGACGCCGGACAGGACGACGGGGCGGACGGCGCCAACCTGGTGGGTCCCGAGGCGTGCGTCGACACCGACAGGTTCTTCAAGGAGAAGATCTGGGCGCCACTGCTGTCGCAGAAGTGCATCGGGTGCCACAACCCCAACGGCCTCGCGAAGAACACCGACCTGGTGCTTCAGATGGCCGACTACCCGGGCTACCTGGAGGCCAACCAGCAGACGCTCGAGAACGTGGCCCGCCTCGAGATCGACGGGATCCCGCTGCTGCTGGCCAAGCCCACCGGGATGGTCGAGCACGGCGGTGGCCTGCAGCTCGCCGAGGGCAGCGAGGACTACAACACCCTCGCCGAGATGATCGACCGCTTCGCAGCGCCGAGCCACTGCATCGACGACGGAGACATCGACCAGTTCTTCGACGGCATCGAGCAGCTCGACGAGGAGCAGACCCTGCGCAAGGCGACCTTCTTGCTCGCCAGCCGCATGCCTACCCCCGAGGAGCTGGAGCAGGTGCGAGGCGAGGGAATCGACGCACTCGACCCGGTGCTCGACGAGGTCCTCCGCGAGGACGCGTTCTACGTTCGCCTCAAGGAGATCTTCAACGACCTGCTCCACACCGACGCGTACCGCATTGGTGAGGATGCCGTGCTGACGGTGGACGACGAGACGTTCCCGATGGCGCTTTGGTACGACGACATCGAGGACAACGCCACCAAGAACGAGATGCGGCGGCTGACCAACGAGGCCATCGCCCGCGAGCCGCTCGAGATCGTCGAGCACGTGCTTCGCAACGAGATGCCGTTCACCGAGGCGTTCACGGCCGACTACACCATCATCAACCCCTACTCGGCGCGGAGCTACGGTCTCGACCTGGGGATGTTCGACGACCCCAACGACGCCGGGGAGAAGATGACCTACACGTTCGAGGAGATTCCCTCGGCCGGTCTTCTGACGACCTCGGTGTTCCTCAACCGCTACCCGAGCACGCCCACCAATCGCAACCGGGCACGGGCGCGGTACTTCTACGACTTCTTCCTGGCCACGGACATCATGCGGCTGGCGGCACGCCCGCTCGACGCGACGGAGATCCAGAGCCACAACCCCACCCTCAACGAGGAAGCCTGCACGGTCTGCCACGCCGTGTTCGACCCCGTCGCGGGGGCGTTCCAGAACTGGGACGACGAGGGCCGATACCGTCCGCCCGAGTCGGGCTGGTATCCCGACATGCTGCCTCCGGGCTTCGGCGACATCCAGATCCCGTACGAGGAAAACCACCAGGCGCTGCGCTGGCTGACCGCCGAGCTGGTCAAGGATCCCAAGTTCTCGCTGGCGATGGTCCATCTCGTCTACCGGGGGATCACCGGGCAAGACCCGCTGGAGGAGCCCACCGAGCTGGAAGACGTGGACTACCTGGCGCGCATCCGGGCCTTCGAGGCGCAGGACTACGTGTTCAAGAAGGTTGCCGATGCGTTCGTGGCGGCCGACTACGACCTGCGCGTGGTGATCAAAGAGGTCGTCAAGACCCACTACTTCCGCGCGACGACCACCACCGAGGCGCTCGACGAGCAACGCTCGATGGAGCTGGCCGACATGGGCACCGCGCGGCTTCTGCCGCCCGAGGCGCTCCACCGGCGACTCATCGCCACCCTTGGGGTGCCGTGGATCAAGAACGACCAGGAGGTCTTGTTGTCGGAGGACTACTACAAGTTCTTCTACGGCGGCATCGACTCGGTCTCGGTCACCGAGCGGCTGTCGCAGATGAACGGGGTGATGGCCAACATCGTGGACCGCATGGCCAACGAGATGGCCTGCACCGCGACGGCGTGGGACTTCACGCAGCCCGCCGAGGAGCGGCTTTTGTTCCCCGCGGTGGAGCTGACCGACATGCCCAACAGTGCGGCGGGTGAGGCTGCGATTCGCGACAACATCGTCCACCTGCACGAGCACCTGCTCGGCGAGGCGGTCACCGCCGACGATGCCGAGGTGGAGCGAGCCTGGAAGGTGTTCGACGCGGTGTGGGAGGACGGGCAGGCGGGCTTGATGCTCCCCGAGGAGCCCTATCCCATGAACCTGCCGGGCCCGTGCCGAGCCGACGAAGACCCACTGACCGGGGACCCGCTGCCCGAGGGCGTGGCGATCTCCGAAGACCCCGACTACACGGTGCGCGCGTGGATGGCCGTGATGAGCTACATGCTCGCCGACTACCGCTACTTGTACGAGTAATCAGCACGAGGAACGAAGGGAGAACGAGATCATGAACCGACGCGATTTCCTCAAGCTGAGCTCTGCGACCGGACTGTGCGTGGGCGGCTCTGCCCTGCTGGGTCAGGCCTGGGCCGACGGCATCAGCGGCACGGGTGCTCCACAAGGCTACGCTGGCAAGTTCCTGGTGATGGTCCAGGCGACGGGCGGCTGGGACCCCACGTTGCTGTGCGACCCCAAGCCGGGCCTCAACCAGACGTACAACGCGCCCTCCATGGCGGGCAATGTCGCCTATGCCCCCATCGGGACCGAGGCGGACCTGTTCTTCGGTGACCACAACGACAAGATGACCGTGATCAACGGCGTCGACGTGGCGACCAACAACCACGAGGCTGGGCGCAGGCACATGGCCAGCGGACGGCTGGGCGCAGGCTATCCCAACCTGGCTGCGCTGGCGGCGGGCACTCTGTCGCCGCAGTCACCGATGGCGTTCCTCACCTTTGGCGGATACGACCGCACCCAAGGCGTGGTGGCTCCGGTTCGCGATGGCAACAACGCGCGTGTCCAGGAGATGGCGTACCCCGACCGGATCAACCCGGGCGACGAGCTCAGCGCCACCTATCACTCCGAGACGGCCAAGTCGATCATCGACAACGCGCGCCAGGAGCGAACGCAATCGCTGCTGGGCAGCCAAGAGCTGCCTCGCTACCAGCAGTCGATCGACACCTTGCTCACCGCGCGTGCGGGGGCAGGGGAGCTCAAGCTGCTGCAAGACGTCCTCCCCGAGCCCGATGGCAACGGCGACTTCCGCAAGTGTCAGCTGCTGATGGCGGCCTACAAGGCGGGCATCGGCGTGGCCGCGAATATGTCCATGGGTGGCTTCGACACCCACGACAACCACGACGGCAACCACATCCCGCGGATGAACAACCTGCTGGCGGTGGTCAACTTCTTGTGGGCCGAGGCGGCGCGACAGGGCGTGGAGGAGCAGCTCGTGGTGCTGGTGACGTCGGACTTCGGGCGCACGCCCAACTACAATGGTGACAACGGCAAGGACCACTGGTCGGTCAGCTCGATGATCGCCATGGGCAACGGCATCCCGGGCAACCGCGTCGTGGGCCGGACTACCGACGGTCACGAGATCGAGAACGTCGATCCGACGACGTTGACCGATCCGCTCACCGAAGAAGAGGGCGGCGTTCGTATCGGTCCCAAGCACGTGCACCGGGTGGTTCGAGACCTGCTCGACATCTCGGATGGTGATCCCAGCGCGTTGTTCCCGTTGGGCACCGAGGACGACCACTTGCCCATCTTCGGCTGAGCGTTCGTCGGTCGACTGCTCTGGACGATGGCGCCCCGCGAGTGGGGCGTTGTCGATCGATCCGAGTGCGCTCGTCGAGACGCGGCGACGAGGCCGTCGGGGGCAGACTCGGCCGAGCTCGTGCGACCGGGTCGCCATCGCGGTGTCTCGCCGGCGGTGATCGCAGCGTCGTCGAGGGGGTGGCATCAGGGCCCCCGCGGCGCGATCTGGTTGGGCAACGCGGCGGTTCGTGGCCTCGGGCTGAGTCTGGTCTGGGCTCGGCCCATCCGCGGACGCGGCGTTTGCGGGCGGCTAGTCTCGACTTTGGCGGTTTTCC
>JAHZJA010000014.1 GCA_022601155.1 Deltaproteobacteria bacterium
AGTGCCGGCGGTAGCCCTTTTGGTCGACGATGCGCCGGTTGATCTTCCCCATGCGGTCGTACCAGAGGTAGGGATAGGTTCGCTTGCCGTAGATGTCGTGTTTGAGGTCCCAGACCTCGCCCGCGTCGTCCTTGACCATCACCTTCATGAAGATGTTGGACCGGTGGGGGTTGGGCGCGAACATGGCCCAGCTCTGGGTGTTGCCCGTTGCACGCCAGTACCGATTGGCGTGGAGTCCAAACTTGAACTCCTTGGGCGGCCACAGCTTGGGCTCTTGGTTGAAGATCTTCTGTGCACCCTTGACCAACCCCTTGCTGGGAAGGTTGTGCACGAGCAGGATCGCCGCGTGGTAGAGCACGAACACGCTGACCACCAGCTGGAACCACGTGGAGTAGGCCCACCGTCGGCCCGGCCGGTCGTCGGAAGCGATGGGCGCTGCCAGCAGGGTCTGCGCGAGCCCTAGCGCTTCCTCGGCGCCTTCGGGGGGCGTGGCCTGGGCGTCGTCGCCGTCGGGCTTCGACTCCCGCAGCGGGTCGTCGGGCGGCGAGCCCTCGGTCTGGTCGGTACTCATTGGGTCCTGTTCATCTTGTCCTGCCCCGCGGTGTCGGGTCCACCCCTGCTGGGGTCAACCCGCTGTGCCGCCCCGGTGGTCACGGCTTGGCTTCCTCGGGCGCTCCCTCGTCGTCCAGGCCCTGCTCTTGGACCGGAGGGTCGGCCTGCGGCGAGGCGTCCGACGGCGTCGCGGGGGTGGCAGGGCTCTGCGAAGCCGCGCGACGCCGCTCCACCAGGCCCTGGCGGCCTTCGCGGCGTTTGGCCGCACGTTGGCGTCGCTCTTCCTGCGCCTCGGCGGCCCGACCCCAGTTGCCCATGTCGCGGCGGTTGTCCCAGGTTGTACGCCGGCTGGAGAACTTGCGCAGGTATCGCTCGGCATCGCGATCGGCCTTCTCACGTTCTTCCTCGGTCGTCGGTATCCCGTAGCGCTCCTTCATGAAGACCGGGAGCTCACCGTCGCCCTTACACTTGTGGGTTTGGATGTGCCGCTCCTTGGCCCGAAGCTTGCGCGGGTGGTACGGGCCCTTCTCCGCGACCGCGTCGGGCGGGGGAATGCGGGTGATGAGCTTGGAGATCTCGATCTCGTAGGGCGTCTCCCCGGTGAGCAGTGTCCACTCTCGACACTGCCACGCGGCCCAGTAGCGCAGGTACCACTTGCCCTTGCCGGCCATGCGTCGCTGCATCTTGCGCATGCGGTCGTTCCAGATCCACGGGTTGGGCCGGTAGTGGAACGCGTTGTTGCGGAGATCCCAGCGATCGCCGTCGTGCTCCACGACCACGGTCTTGAGGAACGTGTTGCTGCGCGGAGGGTTGGGCGCAAACATCCGCCAACTCTGGTTGGTGCCCGTGCCGCGAAGGTAGCCGCCGAAGCTGGCCGCGGAGGGACTGCGCCACTTGTTGAGGATGGGGTAGCTGGGCAGCAGCGAGGTGCCCACCGCGCCCGCGTGCCAGACCAAGGCGAGCAGGGCCAGCGCCCGACCCAAGGTGCCGTAGGCCAGGGCCGGGCCGGGCTCACGCGCGCGACGGATGGCGGCGGCATTGGCCGGCAGCAGCCGGAACACCAAGGCCACCACGGCGATGAGCCCCATCCAGTAGTACGTCAGCTCTCCGACGTCCTCGATCCACTCGGGCTTGGTCACCTTGGCCCAGATGAGACCTGCGCCCATCAGGCCGAACAGCAGCACCAGCGCGTCGGGGACCGTGCGGCCGCGGATGGGCACCGACGATGGCGCCTGGGCGGGCACGAACCAGCGTGCGTAGCCCTTGGGCACCAGGCGTCGCACGCCCTTGATCTTGCGCATCAGCTCCAGGAAGCCTCGGCACACCCGGGCGATCTCCTCGCCCTCGAACATCGCGGCGTACGTCATCAGCATGATGAACGCGAACATCCCGATGTTCATGAACGCGATGAGGAAGCCGTGGAACACGATGCCCAGGGCCAGCCACACACGGCGCCCCAGCAGCCACGCGCGCATCGTGTGCTGGTTGAAGTGGAGCTCGGGGATGTACAGCCACGGCACTCGCTCGGTCAGCCACCCCAGCGAACGACCATGCCGCAGCACCGTGATGGGCCAGCGGCCCAGCGCGTACCAAGCCACCACGAGCGTCGGGATGATGATGCCCCACGCGATGTGGATCTTGACGATCGCCTCGCTGGGGTCGACCGGTCGGTCCCCCTTCATCGCGAGGCAAAACGGGAGCACGAGGTAGTTGAGCCGCCACAGCAGCGCCCAGATCGCGACCAGCAAGGCGCGCCCGCCCCAACGTCGCCATGGCTTGTCGTAGGCGCGATACCAGGGCTGGTCCCGGTGGCGCAGTGAGAACCGCAGCGCCATGCCCACCAACAGCAGCGGGAACAGCCGCTCCCACCAGTGGGTCACCCAGGTATTGAGCCGGAACACGTTGGTCCCCAGTGCGGCAGACACCTGCTGGGTGGTCCACTCGAACCGGTAGAAGTGGTCCATGTTGAGCGCGTAGTACAGCGCGTCGCCGGCCGCCCACACCGAGCCGGTCTTGACCGCACCCGTCGTGAGGTACAGCGCCGCCAGCTGCATCATGAACAGGTAGCGTGGCCACGCGGGCACCCGCCTGTAGATCGGTTGTCGCTGGCCCTGGTCGGTGCCCTCGGGGGCGTCGGGGTCCTCGAGTCGGCCCTTCTTCCGAAGTCGGCGGCACCGCCACCAGTTGTCGAACGACCACGCGTGGCCAGTCTTGGCGAACAGCAATATCCACCAAAAACACCGGTAGACGGTGTCGGTGCCCTCCCAGTACAGCGCGTTGCGGTTGTAGATACCGCTCATCAGGAACCAGGCGATGAGCCCGGTCGTGCGGCTGAACACCCCTGCGCCGTACAGGACCAGCACGAAGAAGAACACCATCATGTAGCCGAAGACGAACTTCGGGCTGCCCCACATGAACAGCAGCGATGGCTTGTGCCACACGAAATTGAGGATCGCCCAGCCGTCGAAGAACCCCTCCTCGGGGCTCCAGCCGCGCAACGATTGGCGGCCGAGTTTGTCCTGGGCGTACTCGAGATCGAAGATCCCCTCGTCGCTCCACAGCATCCGCCAGTAGGGCTCGAGGTTGAGGAAGCACGCGATCGTCATGATCGCGAAGCCGATGCGCAGCGCGGCGAACACCCGCGGGTCGTCGGCCAGATAGATGAAGCGTCGCACCGTCTCGATGCGCACCCACGAGTACGCGCACACCAGCAAGACCAGCGCGAACACCAGCCAGCCGCAGTACACCGCGAACTCGGGGGGGAAGTCGGGGTACTTCTCGCCCTTGGCGAGCAGGGCGAAGGCGACGCCGGTCAGTCCAGAAGGCAGGGACGCGAGCACCTCAGCCCCCCGCCTGGACCTGTGTTGCCGCCTCGGCGACCGCGCGCAGGAAGTCGAAGCGAACCTGGTAGGCCTTGGCCTGGAGCGCGAGCCCCTCGATGTGGTGCCCCTGCCCCGCGAACTCCACGTACTGCACGGGAAGCGACTTGGCCTTGGCCGCATCGACGAATTGGCGGCTCTCGGCCACGGGCACCCGCCAGTCTTGGCTGCCGTGGGTGACCAAGATCGGCGCGCGAAGGCGGCCGACGTGGGTCAGCGGGCTGCGGTCCTTCATCTTGGCCAGATCCTCGGGCTTGTTGGGGTCCCCGCTCTCGAGCACCACCCAGTCGGGGATGTTGGTCGCGTCGTAGAACGACTTGATGTCGGAGAAGCCCGCGTGGGCCAGGCCGAACCCGAAGTAGTAGTTGTCGTTGTGACCGTTGGTGGCGGGCGGGAACGTCAGCGCCCGCATCGTGGCGTAGCCACCGTGGCTGCCGCCGTAGACCCCAATCCGAGCCGCGGGCAGGGACAGCCGTTGCTCCACCCAGCGCGCGACGTGGAACAGGTCGACGATCTCGTCGCCGCCCAGGTCCTTGTCGTTGAGCGAGTAGAACGCCTTGCCGAAGCCCGAGCTGCCGCGCACGGCCGGGGAGACCACCGTCACGCCCGCGGCACACATGATCTGGTCGAAGACGCTGTAGCGGTTCCCGCCGCCATAGAACGCGGTGATCATCGCCAGCCTTCGGTCTGCTTCGGCCGGCGGCGTGCGCGGCTCCAGCAAGAACGCGTGCAGCTGCCTCGGCTTGCCCGTGGCGGGGTCCTTGTCGAAGGTGGGAATGCTGACCGCGGAGGCCTTGCACGCGACCAGATCGCGCTCGAGCTGCGGCTCCAGGCCGATGATCTCGTGCGGTGTGATGCCACTGGTGCTCAGGTCCACCGCGAGCGTCTGGTGGACCACATCGGGGGAACGATGGGTCAGCCACGCGCGGCCGCCGTGTGCGTCGGAGACGTCGGCGGTTCCCTGCAACCGATGCTGCGCCAGTTCCTTGCCGCTGCGCGCATCCAGGCGCACCACTGTCGAGCCGGCCGGGGTGCGGTGGACCGCGATCACCTCGTCACCATCGAGGTGCGCCGACGTCAGGTCCTCGGTGTAGCGGGTGAGCTGGGTGATGGAGTCGGCGCTGCGCGAGTAGGCGTACAGGTTGGCGTAGCCGTCGTCGTTGGCCAGCATCAACAGCTTGTCGTCATCGACCCAGCCCTCGAGGATGTCGGGCGAGCTACGACTGGTCTTGGTGGGGGTGACCGGTCGGGCGACCCGACGACGGTTGCGCAGATCGACCCGCACCATCTGGCCTCGGGTGCGGTCGCCCTCCACCAGGGCGTTGAAGTAGACCTCCATGCCATCGGGAGAAAAGCGCGGCTCCGACCACGAGAACGTGAGGGCCGGGGTGTCGCACAAGACCTGCTCTTCCTTGCCCGAGTCGACCTTGCGCAGCACGAGGCACGTCTCGAACGGAGCCTTCGTTCCCTTGCGCGGCAGGTAGGCGATCGTGCTGCCGTCGGCCGACATCCCCAGCCCGTACACGTAGTCGTGGTCGGTGACCTGCACCAAGTCCCCCGACGCCAGGTCGAGGGTCCACAGGTTCATCTTCTCGTCGTTGCTGGCATCGGCGTGCAGCCACAGCGTCTGCGATGCCTCGTGGTGATGGATGGACCACAAGCTGCGCTTGGACCAATCGACGTCGACGACGGCCTTGCCCTTGGCCAGATCCAGGCGTTCCATTGCACCCGGGCCGTCACCGACCTCGAGCATCCGCAGCGTGTAGCGCTCGCCCTTGTCGAAATAGAAGAGGGCGCCGGTCTCGAGGCTCGGCTGGAACCGCCCATACGGGAAGCCCGCGAGGAACGGCTGGAGGTTGACGTCCCGGTCGAAGTAGCGGGCCAGCACCGGCTCCGCCGGCTTTGGAGCGGCCGCCTCGGCCTCGGGTTCGGCCGCGGCATCCACGCCCGCGGGAGGCTCGGCCTCGGGGTAAGGGGTCGCGGCAACCGACGGCGCACAAGCCGCGGAAATCATCGCCAATCCAATCCAAAAGGGGGGCCGCATGGGCGTCATCCAACAATGGCTCATTGCCGGACACAAGGGTCTCGCACCTTTTGCGCGGCCTTCCGGATCCGGCCGACGGGGAGGCGGGATCCACGACCGTCGGGCCTTCGGCGGGACTTGTGCCGACCTTTGACTGGCGTGAGTGTGGCCGCTGCGCTATGCGCAGCCCCGTGAGGCTACCCCGATTGTTGGTTGTGGCGACGCTTTGGGGGTCGGCCACGGTTGGCTGCCACCTCGCCACCGAACAGGCTCCAGTCGCGCCTCAGCAGCGTGCGCCGGACTTCGAGCTGCGCGCCGACGATGGACGGACGGTCTCGTTGACCGAGCTGGTCGCCGATGGACCCGCCGTGTTGGTGTTCTATCGTGGCCACTGGTGAGCCTTCTGCCGACGCCAGTTGGGCGTCTTGGCCGAGCACCAGGATGCGTTGAAGGCCGAGGGCATCGGAATCGCGGCGATCTCCATCGATGGTGAACAGGACAGCGTGTCACTGGCTCAGCGGCTCGGAGTCGAGTTTCCGTTGTTGTCCGACCCAGGTGCCACAGTGACCCGCCAGTACGGAGTCAAGATGCAGGACGAGGACTTCGCCGTCCCCGCCACGTTCGTCGTGCGGCCCGATCGCACGATTGCGTGGAGCTACATCGGTGAGGTCACCCCGGACCGCCCCGCGGTGGATGTGGTCCGGGAAGAGGCTCGAAAAGCCCGATAGCTGCGGTCCACGCCGCTGCGAAAAACGCGCCACCCCAAGAGGGTGCGTGAGACCAGTGCGTTATCGTGCAGTACGCGGCCCGGTACCATGGGCACCGCCAGTTGGACGGTCACGCCCGTCATCTTCCCCATGCACGTCGAGCAACGCCATGCGAGCGCCCACCCGGGACTGCACTTCGAGGCTCTCGGGAAAAACCTTACGCGAGTGACCCGCTCGACGGCAGGGTACTGACGGCGCGCCCCATGCATCGTCTGCTGCTCAGCCAGGTTCAGCGCCACTTGGGCGACGACGAGGATTCGTTGCCGCCACCGCTGCGAAAACTCCTTGCCGAGATCGAAGCGACCTATGAGCAGGCCGACCTCGACAGGGAGCATCTGGAGCACTCCCTCGAGCTGACGTCCAAGGAGTTGATCACCCGCAACCGCGAGCTTCAGGCGGAGGTGGACGCACTCGCGAAGGCCGAGCATGCGCTGCGGGTCGGAGAAGATCGCACACGGGCGATCCTCGCCGCGCTGCCCGATGCGCTGCTGGTGATCTCCGAGGACGGCGTCATCCTCGAGGCCGAAGACTTCGACTCGACCCTGCTCACGATGCCGGTCGGTCAGGCACGCGGCCGGCCGCTCGATGAGGCGGTGCCGCCCCAGGTGTTTCACACGCTCGCGCCAGCCGTCGACGCGGCCGCGCGCAGCGGTGGCGCGCAGCTGTGCGAGCTGAGCTTCAACCGGGGTCGAGACCGCCGTCGCTACGAGGCGCGGCTGACCATCGCCACCTCGGGGGACGTGGTGGTGCTGGTGCGTGACCAGACCGAGCGTCTGCACATGGCCGAGCGCCTGCGGGTGGCCGACCGCATGGCATCGGTCGGCACGCTCGCTGCAGGTGTCGCGCACGAGCTCAACAATCCCCTGGCCTATGTGCTCGGCAACCTCGAGCTCATGCGCCAGCAGCTGGGGGCGACCTGGGTCGAGCCCACGCAGCTCAAGATTCTCGTCGACGAGACCCTCGACGGCGCGCGACGGATGCGGACGATCATCGGCGACCTCCGCACGTTCTCGCAGCCGCACACCGAGGCGGTGGAGTCGATCGATCCACGAGCGGTGATGGACTCGGCGCTCAAGATCGCGGGCACCGAGATCCGGCACCGTGCGATCTTGGCCAAGGACTACACCGAGATTCCGGCCGTGCGCGGCGAGGCCAGCAAGCTGGGTCAGGTGTTCCTCAATCTCGTGATCAATGCCGTGCAGGCGCTTCCCGAGGGCGAAGCACCGCAGCACGAGATCCTCATTCGGACGTACACCGACGAAGAAGGCCAGGCCGTCACCGAGGTCAGCGACACGGGACCGGGCATTCCGCTTCATCTCGAGAGCCGGATCTTCGAGCCCTTCGTCACCTCCAAGCCGCGCGACGTGGGTACTGGCCTGGGGCTGTCGATCTGCCACAACATCATCACGTCGCTGGGTGGTCGCATCTCGGTGCATCGTCGGGCGCCCCGCGGGACTACGTTTCGCGTGTGCTTGCCCCCCAGCGGCCTGCCGATCACCCGCAAGCGGCCCACCGCCGACTATCTTCCCGCCGTTCGCGACTTGCCCCCGGCGCCCGGGCGGCGCGTGCTCATCATCGATGACGACGCGCTGGTGGCCAGTGCGCTGTGCCGCCTGTTGGCGCATCGCAACGTGGAGGTGGCCGATAGTGGGCGTCGCGGGATCGAGATCCTGCGGGAGAACGACGCCTTCGAGGTGATCTTGTGCGACCTGATGATGCCCGAGGTCTCGGGCATGGATGTCTACGAGACCGTCCTCGAGGAGCGCCCCGAGCTCGCTCGGCGCTTCGTGTTCATGACCGGGGGAGCGTTCACGGCTCGGGCGCGCAACTTCCTCGACAGTGTACCCAACCCACGGTTGGAGAAGCCCTTCGATGGCAAGACGCTGCGACAGATCGTGTCGCACCACGCGGGCGAGGGCTGATCACCACCAGCGTGTCTGTGCCCCGCTGCCCGTCGAGGCGGAGGGTTCGTGCCGGGCCGTGAGCGTCGGCGTCTTGTCGCGATCAACGACGACCCGGCCACTGCCGGTCGCGGCGAGCAGCTCGCAGTGTTCCGCGAGCCGGAGGAGCTTGCTCGCGTGGCGGGCCATCTGCGCGGGCTTGGTGATCATCGAGTCGGCGGATCGGCCGGAAGTGCTTCGGCGTCC
>JAHZJA010001463.1 GCA_022601155.1 Deltaproteobacteria bacterium
GGTCGTCTTCATGAACGCAACGCGCCGGGTCACGGCGGCAACGCACCGCATCGACGACGAGCAACGACGTGCCGACCACGACCGCGACCAGTCCGGTCCCCAGCAAGGCACCCCCGGGCGGCACCCAATTGCGCTCGACGTGGAGATAGGAGGCACGAGAGCCGACTGCCCCCTGTCGCGTCAGCATCACCGTGCCCGTGATCGACATCGCCCCGCCGAGCGCGAGGGCACCAACCCCCGCCCATCCCAGCCGCGTGGGCCGATAGGGCGCCTGCTCCAAAGCAGCCTGCCGCGCCGCGGCCCTCTGCTTTTCTTTCTCCTCGTCCTCGATCCTCTTGCGCTCGGCCTGTTGCCGCGCGTCGGCGAGTGCGGCGGCCTCGGCCGCACGTTCCCGTGCTGCGACGTCAGCCAGCGTCTTGGCCCCGTCCTCGATCGCCCCGGCAATGCGATCGAGCATCTCGTCACTGCCGCACTCGCACACGACAGGCGCGGGCTGGAGGGAGTCGCTCAGCGCGACGCCATCCTGCAGCAGCACCACGGAGATCCGATAGTCACGGGAGGCACCACCGAGGACGACCTGGATGAGCGCCCCGGGCTCGATGGGCGCCCCGAGGCCGCCGACCACGTCGTGCGTGCGCTCGAGTACCCAGCCGCGCGTGACCTCGGCGTTGGGGAGCTGAGGGTCGATGTCGATGGCCACACCGGACGGCGGCTGGTTGCTGCCTTGTGCTGGTGTCGGTTGCGTCGCGTCGGTGTGTCTTGCCCAGCCCGGAGCACTCAGCCCCATGAGCCCGATCAGGACCGGGACGATGACCCGTGGCTGGCGTGGTTGGCGTGACACTAGCCTCGGCCCTTTCGGCAGGAGGCGACCAGACGAACGATCTGCGGGTCCTTCGAGCGCTTGCCGACCTTGATGCAGTCGGAGAAGCGCTCGAGCTCCAGCAGGGCGCCGATGTGGAGCCGCAGCCGCTGAGTTTGCTCGGCGGGCGGCCAGCAGTGGCGCTTGCGGACGCGTCCGAGCAACGTGGACCACTGGCGTTGGTTCGCGGCGTCGGCTGCAGCGTCCCGAACCTTGCGGCAGCCCGTGGTCTCATGGGCGGGAGGGGACGGTGGCCCGTCGTCAGGAAGCGTATCGCCGCTGGGGGGCTCGGTCTCCGCTGTTGGCGAAGGGGGGTCGTCGTCGTCGATGGTGACGACCTCGTCGTCGACAGCTTCGGGATCGGCGGAGGCGTGGGGGCTGGGTACGGCGGCGGGTACTGCCGCTTGTTCGGGGCCCGCGCCCTTGGCCTCCGGCCCGTCGAGCGGAGCCGCGGCCGCGGGGTCGGCAGGCACCGCGGGCACGGGTTCGTCAGCGCCTGCCTCGAACCCACCCTCGTCACCGACCGCTTCCGGAGCGTCTTGCCGTGCTGCAGCGGGAGCGGCGGCATCGACCGCATCGTGGTCGGGCTCCGGCTGTACGAGGGCGACCGCGGCGGCGGGAGGGCTGGCGCCAACGTGGGGTGCTACGCGGTTGTCGACGTCCGGGCCGGACCGGAACGCCATGGTCCCCATCGCTGATGCGGCCCCAACGACGACCACCAGGAGCCCGATGACCGCCAGCATCCCACCTCCGAATCGTGAAGAGGGGCGCTCCTGCAGCGCGTGCGGGCTGGTCTCGACGGCCGAGTCACCGCCGCGCGCCATCGGTCCCGTGCTGGTGGCGCTGGAGACCCATCCGGCGGGCGGCGGTCTCGAGGGGTCGGGTCGCCCGGGCGGCGGAACTGAGGGATCTCGCTGGCCCGGGGGAGGCACGGACGGATCTCGGCGACCAGGCGGAGGCACCGGTGGTACTCGCTGGCCTGGGGGAGGCACGGACGAATCTCGGCGACCCGGCGGAGGCACCAGTGGAACTCGCTGGCCCGGGGGAGGCACGGATGGATCGCGACGGCCGGGCGGAGGCACCGGTGACACTCGCTGGCCTCCAGGAGGCACGGATGGATCGCGGCGGCCAGGCGGTGGGGCCGAGGCTCCGTGACCAGAGGGCGGAGACGGGGATGGAGCGCGCGGTCCGGTAGGAAGGGTGGCGGGGCCCTGGCCAGCAGGAGGAGGCGTCGGTGGATCCCGTCGGCCGGACTGGTGCGGGGAGGGCGTGGGCTGGCCCGACCGCAGCGCGGACGGGGGTTGTCGGCCGGCAGCAGGCGCGGACCGACCCCGCTGAACGGGCACATCGACAGCGCGACGGTCTCCACCCGGTGCGGGCCAGCTCGCCTCAGCCGAGCGAGGGAGGGGCGGCGGGGGAGGCACGGGCTCCGGAGCGGGAGGCGGCGTCACGGCCGAAGTCTCGGACGGCGCGGGGCCGGGTCGAGCGACGGCGCCTGGCCTCATCGAAGGCGGGCTGCGGAGCGTTCGTTTCTTGGCCCGCGCCCGTCCGACGAGCGCGGCGTTTCTCGCCGCGGCGGGCGTTGGCGAGGGACGCGGCGCTGGGTCGCGTGAGCCCGCCCCCTGCCCCCACGACGGGCCCGGAGGGGAGACCACGGATGTCCTCGCCGGCTTGGGCGTGGTGGGTTTTTCGTCGCCGGGGCGCCGCTCCGTTGCTGCGGTGGTGCTGGCGAGCGTGCCACTGCTGATGGCCGACGCGGGTCGTCGCTCCGCCTCATGCCCGGCCCAGACCCGGGTGCGTCGTTGAGGCTGCTGCCCGGCCGACTCGGGAATCGAGCGCAGCGCATGCTCGAGGGCACCCATCGACTCGTAGCGATCGTTCGCGTCCTTGGCGAGGGTCTTGAGGACCAGTGCCTCGACGCTCTTGGGGATGGTGGAGTCGTGCTCGCGTGGTGGAGCCGGAGCATCGTTGAGGTGCCGGGTAATGACGTGAATGGAGTTGACGCCCGTGAACGGGACCTTCCCCGTGAGCATCTCGTAGGCCATGACGCCGAGCGAGTACATGTCCGAACGAGGGCCGAGCTCGCCGCCCGCCACTTGCTCGGGGGACATGTATGCGGCAGTTCCGAACACCTCTCCCGTGCCCGTGAGTCCCTTGCTTTCGCCGTCTTGATGGGAGTCGCTGCCGACCTTGGCGATCCCAAAGTCGAGGAGCTTGACGAAGTCGACGAGCCCCTCATCCTTGTTGGTGGTGAGAAAGCAGTTGCCGGGCTTGATGTCGCGATGAACGATGTCGTGGGTGTGGGCGGCCCGCAGAGCCGAGACCGCCTGCATCAAGATGTGTCGAACACGGGGCCACTTCATCGCGCCACTGCGCTCGAGCTCCATGCCCACGTCGCGACCTTCGAGGAACTCCATCACGAAGTACACGGAGCCATCGGGCGTGTCGCCGAAGTCGGAGATTCTCACGACGTTCCGGTGCTTGATCCGTGAGGCTGAGCGTGCCTCACGAATGAAGCGCTCCCGGTAGCGCTCGTCGTAGGCGTATCGGGGGTGCAGCACCTTGATCGCCACCCGCTGGTCGAGCAGGACGTGCCGCGCATCGTAGACGTGCCCCATGCCACCACGACCGAGCTGGCCGGTGATCTCATAACGCCGGTCGAGTACCGTGCCGGTCAGGTCGTAGATGTACGGCATCCCAAACGCCTGGCGTCATCATGGCTCAGATCGGCGTTGTGTTGAAGATCGAGGACCGGACAAGCGTGCCAAGCAAGGGGCGTTCAACAGTGACCAGAGTTCGAGGGTTGTCGCGTTGGACGTTGGAACAATTGTGACCAACTCATGGGCGTTGCACTGGCCCGTTGAAGCCACTGCCTTGCGGTGGCATGCTCGATTTCGCACTGTGCCTACGAAGGCCGTTGGGCTGTGTTGCAATGTCGGTTGCTGGCACGGCTTGGCCGCGAACCTCGAACACGGCGTACCAGAGGCCGTCGCGGTGAATTGTTCAATTGCTCTGGCTCGGCGCACCGTTCTCACATCTGCGGAGGGGCTCGCACCTGGGCTCTGACGAGGAGCAGGAGCGGGTCTCGATGTTCTCGCGGCGGGCGCGTTTGTCGCCGTGGTTGCTTCCGTTGCTGCCCATGCGGGGGCGTTGTTTCCGGGGAGGGGGGACCCGGATCGACGCGTCGATGTCGCCTCGCCTGCGCACCGAAGTGCCGCACGTTGTCCCAGGATGCCCCGCACCTCAACTCCAATGGCACGGCTGCCGTCGGGGAGCATGTCGTCCGATCGGATCTGCCGTCTCGCGGGTCGATCAGGACGGCGAGGAACACCGGGATCGACCAGACCGGGTCGCGAGAGCGGGGAGCGCTGCTCTCCACTCGACCCCGGACCCCGTCATCGTCGTGCGTGACGATGGTCGGGGCTGCCTACTCCGCGAGGCGGGCCAGCAGCGACTGCACGACACTCGGCATCGGGCCGGCGCCGGTGAGTGCAGCCGGGGTCAGCGAGAACGAACTGGAAGCATGTCGACCGGCAATCCGGACGGACTCGCCGAAGCGCTCGCGAAGCTGTCGAGCGAGGGTGTGGACGCGCTGTCGATCGCGTGAGTCGTCGGAGGTCTGGCGGGGCTCGACGACGATCAAGAACCCGTCGCCCAGGGTGAAGCTGCGAGCTGCGGGTCCGAACAGACTCGCGAGCCAGCGACGCTCGGCCGCGTCTTTCAAGGCACGGGCGGGGAGTCGAGCGGCCACCACCAGAGGCCCGACGGCAGTGCTGGGCATCGAAGGACGGGCAAGGCTGTCGCTGGGCGCGTCGACGTCGATGTTCGCGTTGCCGACCGGTGGATTTGCGGGGGAGCGGGGCGGTCGTACGATCGTGGGATCGCGGAAGGCGCTCTCCCACCTGCGGCTCGAGCGGGGGCCGGTCGGTCGCGGAGGGGTGAACTCGGGCGGCCCGGCGGAGGTCTCGACGGGTGCAGCGTTGGGCCTGGGCGTGGGGCCGGTCGAGGGGCGGAAGTCCGCCACGGCACGACGAAGCATGTCGGAGCAGGTGGCGGGATCGCTGGCGCGCTGCTCGACGACGGGGGCGAGCATCGACGACAGAGCATCGGCGGCGGCCTGGCTCAGCGGCGGTAGGTGGGGAGCCGGAGGCACGGGCGGCGGGGGCGTGGTCGTCAGCTTGAGCGACAGGTCCTGGACCCCGGCATCGAACGGGAGGTCCCCCGCGATCGCTTCCCAGATGGTCGTTGCCAGTGCATAGATGTCGGCGGCGGGGCCGACGGCGAGGCCAGCGAGCTGCTCGGGTGCCATGTAGGCGGGGGTTCCGATGGTGAGCCCGGTCGCGGTGAGCCTGCGCTGGCCGGCTGCGTTGTCGCGGACGATGCCGAAGTCCAGGAGCTTCGCGATCTCGGGCCGACCGGCGGCGATCATGATGTTCTCGGGTTTGACGTCGCGATGAATGATGCCTGCGGCGTGGACCGCTGCCAGTCCATCGAGAACCTGTGCACAGATCTCGAAGATGTACGGCCACGGCAGGACGCGAACGGACCCGAGCCGCTCGGCCACCGACTCGCCACTGATGTACTCCATCACGAGCACGGGGAGGTTGTCGTGCACCCCAAAGTCCAGGACGCGCACGACATTGACGTGCTGCACCCGGGCCATCGTCATCGCTTCGCGCTCGAACCTCTGGAGCAGAGCGGGGTTGGGCTCCCGCACGATCTTGGCCACGACCGGCATCGACAGCATGGTGTGCCGCGCCAGGAACACCTCTCCCATTCCACCTTCGCCGAGCTTGTACTGCACGCGGTAGCGACCGAGGATGAGCTTGCCGAGCATGGCGACTTTCGGGTTCAAGGAATGCGCACGGCGCTGTCGGGGACCAAGACGCGTCCCTCACACAGCACCAGCGGTCGCCAGGGGTTGATGGGGTCTCCCGCCCCGAGCACGAGGGCGGCTCGCCCGTCGGGGAGCTGGACCCGGGAGCCCGGGGGCAGCAGCCCCTCGACGTTGATGATGAGCTTCATCCAGGCGGTGTCGAGCTGCTCCATGCCCACGGCGAGCACCTCGATTCGTGGGGCGACGTGCCCGGGGCGGATCTTCAGACGCAGCGCCTCGAGCCCGTAGGCGGTCGCGACCAGCTTGTGGATGGAGTCGAGCTCGCCGTTTTGTTGGCTGGCCAGCGCGCGCACGACGGTCACCATCCGCAGACGATGCGGGGTGGTCTCGGACGCGGTGTCGTCGTCGGGCCCAGAGTCGAACTGGGACAGCAGTCGCGCGGCGGCCTCGGCCACCGGGCGGGACAACGCGAGGCCGTCGAAGGCCACTGCGACGGCGGCGTGACCCACCGCGCGAGACAGGGAAGTGGAGCAGCCCACGACGCCCAGCAGATGCTGAGCACAGCGAGCGACCGA
>JAHZJA010001464.1 GCA_022601155.1 Deltaproteobacteria bacterium
CGGACGTGGCGCGATCGCGACCGTATGGCGGGTGGTCGAGCGCGAGACAGGAGCCGTGTACGCGGGCAAGATCCTGCACGAGCGGCACGGCCGCGATCCCGCGGCGAGCCGCCGGTTCGTACGCGAGGCCGAGCTCGCCCAGCAGCTGGTCCACGAGAACCTCGTGCGGGTGTTTGGCAGCCAGCCCATCGAGGGACAGCCTGCCCTGCTGATGGAACTGGTGGAGGGTCCCAACCTCGCCGACTACCTGGCTCGCCAGGGCAGCTTGAGCGAGCCCGAAGTGCTCCGGCTCGCTCGCGGGATGGCCTCCGGCTTGGGCTACGCGCACGCAGCCGGTGTGATCCACCGCGATCTCAAGCCAGCCAACATCTTGCTCGCGCCCGGAACGACCGTCGCCACGCCGAAGATTGCCGACTTCGGCATGGCACGAGCCTCGTCGTTTGCGGGCGCGGACAAAGGGGCGCTGACGGTGCTGGGAACTCCGCAGTACATGGCGCCCGAGTGCCTCGAGCCGCTCGCCGTCGATCCGCGCACCGATCTGTATGCGTTGGGATGCATCATTCACGAGATGGCGACCGGGGCTCCGCCGTTTCGTGGCGCGACTCCGTTTGCGGTCTTGGATGCACACCGCAACGAGCCCGTCCCACCGCTTCCCGAGGGCTACTCGGCGACGCTGCGCAGGCTGGTCGGGCGACTGTTGGCCAAGGCGCCCGGCGACCGGTTGCAATCGGCGGGGGCGGTGGTCGAAGCCATCGAAGCCGCGATTGCGGCAGGTGGTGCGCTGGTTGCGAGCTCGGGTCCGGGGACCTTGGCCCACGTCGACCCCGACAAGATCGCGGACGGGCGGTGTGCCGGGTGTGGTGCGGCCGTGCTCCAGGAGACGCGGCTGTGCTTTCGCTGCGGCCTGCTGCAGGTGATGGTGGAACGGGGTCGGTATTCGGTGTTCGTGACCGGTCCGGGGCAGCTGTCGTACAAGCTCGGCACGGAGCTCCGCGATCGGCTGTTGCGATGGCTCGAAGCCAACGCGGCGGTGGGATTGGACGCCAGTGCGCTCGAGCGCAAGATCCCGAGGATTCCCTTTACCCTGGTGACCGGTGTCAGTGAGCGCTGCGCTCAGACGTTTCGCGAGTCGCTGCGAAGCATTGGGGTGGAGGCGGAGTGGACCCGAGGGGGCCCGCGCTCCCACGCGGGCATCATCCGCAACACCACCAAGCTCGCACGACGCTCGATGGCGATCTGCTTCGCGCTCATCTGTGTGCCGATGATGATCAACCAGGCGGCTGGGATCGTGGCGGCTTTGTTGTGCGGGACCGTCGTCTACCTGGCGACGCTGCACCGCGTGTCTCGTCCCGTCGTGGAGCTCAAAGAGGCTCGGGACCACGGGCTGCCGCAGCGGGTGCAGGCGCGTCTCGACGAGCTGGCGGCGGTGGTTGGCAACATCACCGAGCGTCGCCATCGCGAGGCACTGCGGGCGGTGGTACACCGGGTCATCGCTCTCAGTCGCAACACGCCGCGAGCAACGCTCGCGGAGGTCGAGGCCGAGATGGAGCACGCGATTCATCTGGCCGCGGGTGCAACCATGCGCCTGGACGGGTTCGACCGTCAGATGAGCGCGCCCGACTTCGATCCTTCGGAGCCCAAGTCGCGGGAGCTGATGCACGAGCGCGACATGTGGTCGGCACGGTTGCTCGACCTCACGGCCACTCTCGATGCGCTCACGGCCCGCCGTGCGGCTGCGGATGCCATGGCTGCCGATGCGGCGATGCCCACAGAGCTCGACGCCCTACGGGCCACGGTCGAGGCGTTGGAGGAGGTTCAGCGGGCGTGACCGAGTCACTGGCGTGGGTGCCGTGGGGCCACGAGGTGCTCGAGGGTCCATGGGACGTGGGAACCGAGCAACGCTGGCGTGTTCGCCTGGCCGACGGGCGGGTGGTGGTGATCGGGCAGCTCGCGCCCGACCTGGCGAGTGACGAGTCGATCCGTCGCCGCTATGTCCGGGACGCCGAGCGGGTGCAGGGACTGACGGCCTACGGGTTGGTACCGACGCTGGCCGTGGGTCCGGAGCCCGATCCTCGTGACCCCAACGCGATTGCACCGTGGCGGATGCGGCTCGATCCGGAGGGAGATGTGCTCGAGCAGTGGCTGTCGCGGGCGCCGGTCACCCTCGAAGAACTCACGGCCGTGTTCACCCCGCTGGCCGATGCGCTGCACTCGGTCCACGCGACGGGGGCGATCCTCCGCGACCTGCGGCCGTCCAACGTGCTGCGGATGTCCGACGGGAGAATCGCGCTGGTCGATGTCGGGCTGTCGAGAGTCGACGTGCTGTCGAGCCACACCGCGTCGAGTCTGCTAATGCAGGGATCGGCCTACGCCGCGCCCGAGCAGGTCCACGCCACCGCCGTCGACCTGCGCTCGGATCTGTACGGGCTGGGGGTGATGCTGTGGCAGGCGCTCACCGGCTCGCTGCCGTTTGGCGACGGGCCTGCGTTCTTGCGCGAGCGCACCCCGTTGCCTGCCCTGTCGCGCTTTCGGGCCGATGTGCCGCCAGCGCTCGAGGCGATGGTGCGGGCATGTCTCGAGGAGGAGCCCGCGCGGCGTCCCGCCACCGCGGGTGATGTGGCCTCCGTGTTTCGCGGCGGCGCTCCGACCTCCTTGATGGAGCAGGCGACCACGGTGTGCCAACACTGCGACACGCGGCTGCGGGTGGGCCAGCGCCTGTGTCTGGCGTGTGGTCGGATCTCGGTGCGCTTCTTCGGCGCCGACGAGACCGAGCCACGGTATGGGATCGATCTGCTGACGCTCGACGAAGACGCCAAGAAGCTCAAGTGGCTCCAAGATTTCGTCGCCGACACCGCGGCCAAGCCGGCGCTGGTTCCGGAGTTCATCGTCGGGCCCAGCCACCTGTATGCCGATGCCGAGCGGGCGCGTCGGATCCGATTGCCGACGCGCTTGTTCGGAGAGCTGCGTGGGTCGACCGCGGACGCCATCGTCGAGGTGATGCGTGAGCAGGGCCTCGACGTCCGGATCGCCAGCCCCCTTCGGGTTCGGAGGGCGCGCAACATCACCATCGGCACCACGATCGCCGTCGTCGCCGCGACCACCCTACTCGCGGTGTTGGGGATGGGCCCGGCGGCGGTGGCCATGTTCGTGGTGGGCGGTTTGTTGGTGCTGTTGGCGACCAGTCGATACAACACGCTGCGGGGCTGGGTGACGCGAACCCTGCCTCGGTACCGGCTGCGTCAATTGCCTGCGGCACTGCCCGCGTCCGACCCTCTGGTGGCTCGACTCGCCGCGTTGCTGCGCGAGGGCGTGCCTGGTGATGTCCGCGATGTGGTCGGGGAGCTGGCGCTGCTCGTCCAGCGCCTCGTCGACCATCGGGCTCGGCATGTTCGCAACCCGCACGAGCTCGACATGCTCACCGAGCCCGTCGAGCCGCTGGTGGCTGCGGTCGAGCGACTGGTGCAGCAGCTGGACGCCATCGGTCGTGAGCTGGCCGAGCTGGACGAGGGCGCCATGGTGCGGGCGCTCGCCGGCTGTGCCGCCCGCGACGATGGGCCCGAGCGCCGAGTGCCGCTGCTCCAGGGGCTCGATCGTCTGCGGTCGCTCGAAGATCGCCGAGCCGAGGTGTTTCAACGATTGCTCGAGGCGCGATCGCTGCTGTCTCGCACGATCGAGCTGGGCCTGGCGGTACACGACGAGGGCATGGAGCACGAGCGCCATCTGGCACTGGCCCTCGCGACGCTGGGCGAGACATAGCCCGGACGGCTGGCGTGTTCGTGGCCCAACGCTGCCGCTGCGGAGGCGGTTGAACCACGGCCCGGGCCCCGCATCGTGGGCATCAACCACGGCGGGGAGTTCAGCGGAGCCGCCAGATGATCCGGACCACGGTTCGGAGCGTGCCCGCTCTTTGTTGAACGGTGACCTGTGCGTTGGCGTGTCGGCCTCGGCCGCGAAGCGTGCCGCGATGACCCTGGCCCAGGGAGCCGGGTCGGCCTTGTCCGCTGACCTTCATCTTCGCGTCTTGGAGCGCCGAGCGATAGAACGACTCCACCTGCTGGCCTGGAGCCGGGACCCACAGCGCGTGGGTGACGATCCAGTCGCCCGTCTGCTCGTCGCGACGCTGTCCTGTGCGCATGGTGCGAGTGCCAGGCATCGTGGGCAGCGGGATCTTGGGCGCGAGGGCGTCGTCTGGAGCGTCGGTCGCCGTATCGGGTGCGGGATCGGCCGTGGTGGAGCCCGTTGCGGCGCCGGTGGTGGGCTCGGCTTGGCCGTGCTCCGTGGTGCCGGATGGGGACGTGGATGAACCGACGTCGGTGGCTGCGTCCGAGGGGAAGGCGGCGTCGGGCACGGCGGCGACGCTGCGCTCGATGGGCGCATCGCCCCCGACGGCGGCCCCTGGCTGGAGCTGAGCTCGCGGGCTCGGCTCGGGCTCGACGGTCCCGGGGCCGCGCAACCACATCACGAACATCGCAATCGAGGCCCCCACCAGCGCCCAGGTGATCCGTGTCGACCACGGGGTGGGCGGATGCTCGGTCGTCGCCATCGCGCGGACTACATGCGCTCGAACTCGAAGAAGAAGTTCTCCTCGAGGATGCCTTCGTGGTTGTCGCGCAGGACGAAGCCCGCGCTCACGATCTCGGCGCGAAACTGCTCTGGGCTGGCGCGGATGTGGTCGAGCAGCCAGGCGCTGCTTTCCCCCTCGATGCGGCGGTAGTCGATGATCACCAGGCGTCCTCCGGGTCGTAGCGCTCCGTGGAGCGACGCGAGGTAGGACGCGGGGTGTTCGATGTGGTGGTACACGTCGCTCATCAGGGCCAGGTCGATCGAACCCTGGGCAAGGCCCACCGACTCCTGGCTAGCCCTGACGAGCGCGACGTTGTCCAAGCCCTTCTTGGTGGCCTTTTGGCCGATGTGGTCGAGGAAGTAGGCCTGGACGTCGACCGCGTAGACCTTGCCCTTGGGGCCCACGATGTCGGCCATGGCGAGGGTGAACAGCCCGGTGCCTGCCCCGACGTCCGCCACGGCCATGCCGGGCTGGAGCGCGAGCACGGCGATGATCTCGTCGCGGTGGTCGTGAACCTCGCGACCTTCCTTCTCGAACCGCTTGGCCCAGGTCTTGGCGTCGGTCTGCTCCTCGTAGTGCTGGTTGATGTCCAGCTCGACCGTCTGTGGTGCCGCCCCGGTCGCGGCCGTGTCCACCAGTGCCGTGGGGGCGGGCGCGGGGACGGGCTCCGAGGGGGCGCCACGGGCGTCGATGATCGGCTGCGGATCGTCGGGCGGCGGCGCCGGAACGGGCGCGTCGGTGACGACGGTGGGGTTGCACCCCGCCATCAGCAGGCAGGCAAGGGATGAGCGAAGCCAGCCGCGCATGGTTTGGTGTGTAGCACGGCCGCCGGTCGGTGGTGGTACAAGTCGCGGCCAGTCATGAAACACGCGCTAGTGACCGGCGCCCCGGGGTTCCTGGGGGCGCACATCGTTCGAACGCTGGTGGAGCAAGGCGTCCGCGTGCGGGCGTGGGGGCGACCCGGCGAGCCCCGCGACAACCTGGCCGGCCTCGAGGTCGAAGTGATCGAGGGCGATGTTCGCGACCCCGATTTCGCTCGCGAGGCCGTCGATGGGGTCGACACCGTCTTCCACGCGGCCGCGGTCTACGAGTCGTGGGCGCCCGATCCCACCCTGATGTACGACGTCAACATGCGGGGCACGTTCAACGTGCTCGAGGCCTCGCGTCGGGCGGGGGCACGGGTGGTCTACACCGCGAGCATCGTGTCGTTGGGACGGCCGCCCGAGGGTGCACTCGGTGACGAAGACACGGCCTACGAGGCCTGGGACCTCGATTTTCCCTACAGCCGCAGCAAGTACCACAGCCGGTGCTTGGCCGAGGACTTTGCGGCGTGGGGACTCGACGTACGGATCGTGTGTCCCGGCTATGTGATGGGCCCTGGCGATCGCACGCCCACGCCCTCGGGTCAGCTGCTCATCGCGTTGGCGAAGGGCAGGGCGCCCGGGTACACCGCAGGCGGCGTGGCGTATGTCGACGTACGCGATGCGGCTCGGGGCCATGTGGCGGCGGCCGAGCGCGGCCAGCCGGGGCGGCGCTACGTGATGTCGGCCGAGAACCTCGACAACCGGACACTGCTCCAGCTGGTGTCGCGTGCGACCGAGCGCCGCGGCTGGGCGGTGAAGCTCCCGGGCCCGGTGGTCAAGTCGTTGGCGGGGGTCATGCAGCGCGTGGCCGTGTCCCGGGGGCAGCGACCGGATCTCCCGGTGGTGATGCTCGAGTACGGGATGCGCAACTGCTTCTACGACAACCGCCGGGCGCGACAGGAGCTGGGGATGAAGTTTCGGCCGTTTGAAGAGACCGTGAGCGACAGCCTCCAGTGGTTTCGCGACGCGGGAATGCTGTAGCGAGCGGCAGCGCGGGGGCTTGCGGCGAGCGACGGCGGGAGGACGGTGTCGCACGACCGGCTCGCGCAGTCGCAGCTCGATCTGCAACGCGTCGAGGGGCTCGGGGGTGATGGCGCCCAGGTCGATGGTCTGCCCGTCACCGCACAGCCACGCGACGATCTCGTGATACCGGGTCCGGTCTCTACGGGTCGGTGGGTGCGGACGCAGGGCCGACGGGGCGGGGAACATCGAGCGGGGAACATCGAACGGGACGGGCTCCGGTAGATCGGGTCCGCCTCGAATCGATCACTGTTGTCCCTGGGATGCCCTGTAAGCCTTCTATGGGCAAAGGTGCCCGAGCCTGCGTCCCGTCGCAGAAGGCCCGGTCTCGCGAGGGGTCGGTCCCGACGCTCGACCTGCGGTGGGCTCAGCCGTTGGGGTCGACGCCCAGTGTCTTGGCGGCTGCGTCGATGAACTGTTGCTCCGCGCCGCTGACGTGGCCATCCGCCGACGCGATGCTCCGCAGCTCGTCGACCAGTTGTTGCTTGGCCTGCGGCGAGAGGTGATCGCGCAAGTGCTCGGCGGCGGCAACGACCCGGGCGAGGGTCTGGGCCGGGTCGGACGTCGACGCCAGCGCGGTCGCGACATCGCGGACCACCTGTGCTCCGTATTCCGGGCTCAGCCCCGCAGTGTGGCGGGTGGTCAGCTCCACGATGCGCTGGGCCTCGACATCCGAGAGGTCGCCATCGGGCAGCTTGCCACCGGCCAGGTGGAGCACGATCACTGCCTCGAAGGTCTGCGAGTCGGACTGATCGACGGTCGTCACCAGCGCAAGATAGCGCGGCGGGAAGGTGCGCGCACACCCGGCTCCATGGGGGAGAGCCAGACGGGCCGCGGGGGTCGTGGGGCGTCCTCGACGAGACAAAAAATCACGGTCGAGTGATCGAAATGGAGGGCGGGACGTCTACCGCGGCACCTCCCGACGATTGGCAACGACGTCGGGACGACGACGGACCGCCTCAACGGCGCCGGCTCCCTCGTCCAACCCCCAACCCTCCAACCAAGAAGGACTACGACAATGAACGACAAGCAAGAGACCGCCAACGAGAACATCGAGCTCATCGACATCGACGACCTGCGCACCGCCTTCGGCGGCGAGGGCGTCGAGGCCAACGAGGCACCGACCGTCGCCTCCGCCAAGCCTGGCGACACCATCATGTGCTCCGGCTGGAGCGCGGACTGA
>JAHZJA010001465.1 GCA_022601155.1 Deltaproteobacteria bacterium
GATTTGCTCCGCTCTCGGTGGGAGCAAGACGAACCCTCGGTTTCCCCCGTTGGCGCCCGACAACCGTTCGATCGCCACGGTCGAGCGCCCTCCGTTGGACCACCGCAGCCGTGCTCGTCCACGGCTGATGTTCTCGACGACACCCTTCCGCGGTGGACGACGGTAGTCGGTCGTCTCGTAGACCTGTCCAACCTCTACCTTCATTGGGCGCTTCCCTCGGCGAGCGCCTGCTGCCCCGTGAGCGCGGCGTGCTCACCGGGCACCTTCCCGCAACGCTCGGACCGCTGGTCGATGGAATTCAGCCACGGCTGGCCGTCGTCGACTACGCCGAGACCGACCCGGCATCCGCGGCCGCGCTGCTCCGCGCGATGGTCCGGCGAAAGTCGGGGCCACCCATGCGCGTAGTCCTGCTCGCCCGCGACAAGGGCCCGTGGCTTCGCTACATCCGGGACAATGACAGTGCAGTCGAAGACTGCCTCGATGCCCAGGAAGTTCACCCCCTTCAGCCTCTGTATTCATCAGCCGTCGATCGACAACAGGGGCTCACCACCGCCAGGCAGCGGTTTGCAACGCTCGGCGACACAGGCCCAACCCCCGCCGCCGCTCTCAGTGCTGCGGGTGGTCCCTCGTCCATGCCCGAGCACCTCGAACACCGGGTGCTGTACGTGCACATGCAAGCGTTGCTCGAGGCGTACGGAGACCGTGACGCAATCGCGGGACGCCTAACGCCCGCACAAGTGCTCCACCGTGTGCTGCTCCGCGAGCAGCAGTTCTGGCGACGCGCATTCGCTCGACACGGCATCGACGACACCGACCGCATCATGACGGCAGCCGAGCAGGCCGCGGCCGCGCTGATCTTGTGTGGCGCCGTCGACGATCGGGATGCAGCCGCCCGACTGTTCGAGTCCGCGATCACCGTGGGGCTCGACCCCTCGCATCATCGGGGCGTTCTCGACGGCTTCGCGGATCTGTACGGGCGGACCGAAGGCCGCGACGACTGCCCGATCTTCCCGATCGAGCCCGACTTGCTCGGGGAGACTCTGCTGGCCCGGGTCCTTGGACGAGCGTCGCGTGATCCAGATGCGCTCGACCATTGGCTCGACCTTCCCTTCGACTCGGTTTCACCCGGGCCCGCCATGGGACGTGCTCTCACCGTGCTGACAAGGCTCGCCAGCCGCTCGATCGGCCAGGCATGGATCGGCCGGTTCCTCGAACGTCACGGTCCCACCCTGGTCGAACGGGTAGACGCAACCGCCAACAACGGGCGAGCCGAGCCGCCAGGTTCCGTCCTCGAGCAAGCCATCGGATACCTGAACGATAAAACGAGTACGCCGCCAGCGCGTGGAACCGCGCAGGATTCGTCTTACGCACCACGATTCCGCACTCTGGCCGCGGCCTAGCTAAACAAGTCCGCTCTTGCGAATCATGGTCACTTCTTGAGGCGACCCGACCACCGAGCAGGTTCCGCCCCTCATCCGGCCCGCCGCACGGCCGCGTTAGCTGGCATTGTATTCCGCACCTACATTCGACCAAAAAGAAGCTACAGTCGGTGCCATGAAGGCTGGATCCGCCCCCCCCTGCACGCCGGACGTTGTCGGCCACCTGCCCCGCACTTGCAGCGTGGTGCTGCTGCTCGCCACAGCAGGGGCGTGCGATTCTGAGCCGTCGGTGCCGCCGAACTACGAGCCCAGGGTGTCGTCTGTGGAGCCACGGGCTCCCAAGAGCTTCGCGCACACCGGCTCGTTCGACGGCCCCCACCAGAACCAGCACAACTGGGTGGGAATGTCGCTTGGCGAAGACGAGGACGGCGACGGGGTGCGCGAACTTGTTATCGCTCGCCCCATCGACAAGTCAACCAACACCAACATCACCGACGCGCAAGGGATGGTCTACGTGTTGCGAGGTGGATCGCTGGAGCTGCACAGCACGCTGCCAAGCGACGAGCCGCATACCTTCGGCTATGGCATTGCGGCCATGGGTGATGTCGACGGCGACGGCACGATGGACATTGCCGTGGGGACTCCCGTGCACGCCGAAGATATGGGGCGCGAAGGCTGGGGCACCACGTACGGTTACTTGAGCGGCTCCGAAGGGGCGTCGTGGGAGCTGCGTGGCAACGACGAGATCGATGACTTCGGTCATTCGCTCGCCTTCCTCGGTGGAGAAGACAACATCTTGGTGGCCAGCGCATCACGCTTCATCGGTGGATACGCAGTGGGGATCAACGCCCTCACCGGTGAGGTCTTGTTCAAAACCGCCTCATCGGTACTCGACAATGACACCCTCGGTGAGCGCCGCGGCTACCACGTGGTGCGCCTGGGTGACCTGACCGGCGACGGCTTGCCCGACTTCTTGATGACCGCCTCCGGTCAGGACCGCAAACATCCCTTCTTCGACTACGAGGGAAGAATTTACATCCACGATGGCAGCAACGGAAAGCTCCTCGGCGTGGTTGAGGGGGCAACCTCGGGCGACCAGCTCGGTACCTATGCTACGACGATCAAGGATATCGATGGCGACGGCCGCGACGAGCTGTTGATCGGCTCTGGTTATGAGGGCCGCACCGAGCATGTCTCGGGCGTGGCCTATCTTCTCAAGACCGGCCCGATTCTCGATGCTAATCCCGCGGTGTGGACCGTGGACGACCCGCAGCTACTGATTCGAGAGCACGTCGGTCAAAAGCCCGTCGAGCTGATGGGTTTCACAGTGGCCCAAGCACCCGACATGGATGCAGATGAAGTCTTGGATTACGCAGTCGGGGCTCCGGGGTGCTCGACAGATCAGCTCAAGAACGCCGGTTGCGTGCATATCTACAGCGGCGCCACCGGTGCGGAGCTTCAGGTCATGATGGGTGACGAAGAAGGCTACTGGCTCGGAGAATTTCTGGTCACCGATCTCGAGGCCGGCCGTTTGTACGTGGGCACGAAAGACTGGCGCAAAGGTATGGGGCGCATCGACGCTTACGAAGCACGTCCAACCTCGGAGCCCAGCACCACCAACGCGAAGCGATAAGGACGGGGTGCGGTCGGGTCACCGAGGGAGATCGCTCGCCCCTCGGTTCCCACAGATCCCAGCATGCACGATTAGCGCACTGGGCTCCTCGATCTACGGCTTCGCTGCGTGACGGTAGATGGAGTGGACCACAGTTGGCGTCGGCAGCGGGTATCGAACCAGCAGCCGAACGAAGCGGTCCCACGTCATCCGCCCATTTTGTGAGCGACGATCGAGCCATCGTCTCCATGCGCGCGTCACCTGGCGGAAGAACTTCGCGAGCGCCGGCGCGTTCCCGGTCAACCCGAAATACGCGTAGTGCCCCCCGCCGCATGAACCAGCTCATGCTGATGGATCGCGTGACGCGAAAAAGTGCCTTGCTCGCTGACACAACCGTGGGTCGTGGAGGCCACCAAGCTGGCCAAGCAGTGGAAGGCCAAAGGGCGCCTGTTGTCGGCGTTGGCGGACGCGCTGGACCTTCACAAGACAACGCTGCGAGCGTGGCTCGGCGAGTCGAAGCCGAAGTCGACGAAGCGAGCCGTGCGTCCGGTCCAAGTTTCCGAGCAGACGTCGGCTCGCGGGGCGCCCATCGCCACCACTTCGGCGTCTCGCATCGTCGCAATTCTCCCGTCGGGCCTGCGCCGCGCTGCATTCACGATCGGGTTGCGGATACCAAGGTCATCGAGGCCTGATGGCTCGATGTCCCCTCAGCGCAGCGTGACCCCGCTAAACATCCAGGTGGTCCGTACCCCCTCGGGCATGACCTCCCGCTTCGCCACCATGATCGCCGCATGTCGCCCCTTGGGGCCCACGAACACCATGCCCTCGTCGAGCCCATAGCCGAGCGTCCACGGCCTTCGCCTCCGCCCGCGCTCCACCACCACCTCGGACATGCCCGGCTGGTGCAGGCGCGGGTAAGGGATATGGGAGGCGATTTCGATAGTGGCTCGAACGGAACCAGGCTCGAGATGTTCGAGATCGAAGCGCCGGGTGACGAGCCCGGCGCCCGAGGGCGGGTATTGTCGATAGTGGTGCGAACGGGTGCCGAGCCCGAGGGCGGCCTCGGCAAAAACCGCGGCGACTTCTACGTCGCGGCGACGTACGCCGAGTCGGGGGCCCAGCACGGCGAGATGGTGCTGAGCCAGGCCTTCATTGATCAGCTTCGGGCGCTGGCCGAGTAGGGCGCCGAGCCAACTCCACCACGATACGAAGACGCCCGGGCCCGCTGCGGTGGACCCGGGCGTTGTTGCGCGCTCAGCTCTTGGTGCGGGGCTTGGTCGAGTCGACGACAAGCTCGCCGCCCACGACCGTGACGCTGTCGACCGTATACCCGGGCAGGACCTCGTCGTTGATCGCGGAGGCGACCAAGTCCGACAGCGGGTCGAGCGCGGCCGAGATCTGCGCCGCGATGCTATTGGCCAGATCGGCCACGGTCAGCTCCGTGGTGGACGCCAGCAGGGTGTCGATGTCCCCGATTCTGCTGACGACCTCAGCCGACAGCGGCGGAGTGATCGAGAGCGAGCCGAGGCTGAGCTGCACGCTGGTGTCCGCCACCACCTGACCGCCGACGACCTGGAGCCCGAGGTCCACGGTGAGATCGACACTCGAAAGATCGATGGTGTGCGGCCCGTTGGGCAGGTGCGGCTGGATCATGGGTTCGTTGAGTGCGACGGGGCAGTCCACGTCGCCATCGATGTCGCCCTCGATGAGCGAGATCGATGCGTCCTGCTCCAGCGACAGCCGCAGCGTGGGCACGCCGCCCACGTCGAGCCACGCCGCGTCCATGTTGGTCAGCGCGACCCCGTTGAGCTGCATATCGAGCTCGATGAAGACCTCGCAGTTTTGCAGTGGGAAGGGGAAGGCGCCCGAGAACTTGAATATGTCCGTCAGCGCGGCTTCGACGTCTTGTGGGAAGGCGCCGCTGACATCGATGTCATCGAGCGATGCGAGCACCGTGGCCAGCGCGACCTCCTCCAGCGTCCAGCCCGGATCGAGAGGCTGGCCGCTGCACGTGCCGAGCGGCGTGATGAGTGTCTCGGGGTCGACGACCAGCGGGTCGTGGCAGTCGTCGTAGACCGTCTCGATGGCACCGGGCAGACGATCGTCGAAGGTCAGTATCTGATGGTCGTGCAGCAATACGGTGCTGAACGTCTCGTCGTAGAAGGTGCTGCAGCCGGTCGCGCCCAGCATGAGCATGCCGAGCATCAATAGGGGGGCTCTGTGATCGTTCATGTCTTAGGCGTAGGCCGTTTGCGCGCTCGGTCGCCACGTCAGATCGCGCTCGAACCACGACCACTGTCGGTTCACCTTGGCGGCCTTGTGACGCTTTGCTCGGCGCCGGGGACGGATCCACCATCACGTCTCGGTCGACCGGGCCGGCGTCGGTGACGTCCGCCGGCCTGGTCGACCCCGCCGCCCAATCTGTGAAGGGTGCACGATCGGCCGGCTCGCGCCGTGGGGCGGCCCGATCGCCGTGCCTTGATCTGGCGCCGCGCCCGGGACGATGCTGATGCCCCCTTTGGCCGACGGGTCGGGCTCGCGCCTGAGCTCGGTGCCTCGCCCGATCTTCGCGATGAGACCCCAAGACAGCTGCCCCACCTGCGGCACGGTGCTGGGACCGCTTCACGACAAGGACTCGCTGCGGCGGTGCTCGTCGTGCAGCCGGCCCAACCCGCGCGGCTATTACTACTGTGGCTACTGTGCCTCGCCGATGGAGACCACGGCCCACCGAGCCGAGCTGGCCGAGGTTGCGGCGCCGCCCGGGGGCTGGCCCAGCCTCACGCGCGAGCTGATCGAGGTGCGCTTCTTCATGGGTCGGGGCGAGCTGGATGAGGCCTTCGAGCTGCTCGGAGTGCTGCGGCAGCGCTACCCGGGACACCCCGAGCTGGCCGAGCTTTCGCGGGGCGCAGGCGACCGCGGCCCGCGGCCGGATACGCAGGTCAATCGCGTGGTCGATTCGGTGCTGTCGGACTCGGCCGGCCTCAGCTCGTCGATGCCTCGTCGCTCCGCGCCCACCTGGAACGCCCCCGCCGCGGGGGATGCCGACGCCGCGAGCTCGGGGGCTCGTACCCGGGCCCCGCCATCGGGCTCTCTCCGCCATCCGCCATCGGGCTCTCCCCTCGGCCGACAATCGTCACTACGTCAACCTGCGAGGCGTCTGCCGTCGGTAAGACGTGCCTCGAGCAGGGTTCGACGTCAGCATGACGGGTCGGATACTTTCGAGCCACTTCAAATTTGTGGCCAATGATCCCTACCCTCCCCGACTCGACGATTTTCGACGAATCGCCTACAAGGACACGATGGTCGAAACGACTCGCTACGATGTTTCCTTCGTATCGCGGCGGGTGGTGTTGGCGTTGCATCCGACGCTCCCGATCGCGACCGCGCATCAAGACGGGGGAAGGGCCTATGTACTCTCCGACGGGCGAGTCACGCCGACCGACGTCCACGATCCGATCCGCGCGGTCGGACTCGGGAGCGGATTCGCCTACCTCGATGGCGAGCGCGCGCTATGCCGCGTCGCGGCGGACGGTGCGATCGTCTCCCGTGTTGGGATCGGCGGCGCGCCCGTGCTGACGAGCACCCTCGACGCCAACGCTGTGTGGTGCGTGACGGGCTCCGAGTTGGTGGGTTTCTCGGGCGATGCGCTGGGTCGCGACGTGGTCTGCGAGCTCGACGAAGCGTGGGGCAAGGTCCACGAAATCCAGCCCGTGGCGGGCGGAGGGGTGCTGCTCTCGACGCACGCGGACGGCGAAGAGCGGGCGGTGTTCGTATCCAGTGAAGGAGCGGTACGAGCGTTCGATTGCGCCGCGCGCGTCGATGGGCGAGCCGAGCACATCTGCGTGCTCGAGTCGCCACCCCGCTATCTCGACGCGAGCGGTGAAGTCGTCGACTCCCCTCGTTTCCCACCGAAGCTCGTCCTCCGGCAGACCGGCCGCATCGGGCTGACGGCGACGGCCTTGCCCGAGGACGAACCCGCGAGCCTGATCGTGGAGGCGCTGCAGTCCGACGCAGGCAACGAGACAGTGTGGCGTCGACATCTGTGCCTGGATGAATGGCCGGTGCTGGGCGCCGTGTGCAATGAGTCTCATCTCGCGTGGGCGACGAAGGCCGGGGTGTACGTGGTGGACCACGAATCGATCGACTGGTGCCCCGATGGAGCACGCGTGCGCTTCGTCGGCGCGGGAGAGGTATCGATAGCAGTCAAGAAGGCGCTGGGCCAGGGCCTCGTCGAGCAGGTTGGTGGCTCTTTGGGCGCTCGGGTCAAGACGATTCGCGCGGGCACGTGGACCGAAGAGCACCTATCCCTCGAGAGCATCACCGCACTACGAGCGCTGGCCGATGAACATGGAGTCGAGCTCGGAGTTTGCCCGCGCTGATCCGATCGTCACACATTTGCGAGCCTCATGCGCGATCTGGGTGACGCACGGTCGCTGCACCTACCCGTGGTGTCGCAAGAATCAACCCTCCCATCCGGGAGGCGGGACCTACTCCCGTGCGCTGAGGAACGGGGCTTGCTCGACATCCTCAGCGGGCTCCGGCGCCTCGACTTTCTTCTCGGACGGCTCCCAATCCTCCACGACCGGCTCATCGGGCACAGTCGTCGCTGTTCTCTCGGGACGCCGCTGCCATGACGCCACCGAGGCCCCCAGTGACGAGTTGGTGGCCGGCGTCTACGACTCGTTGACCGACGCCACAGTCACGGCCGAGCCTGTCGTCGGGCATCACGGTCGACAGCCGTGGCGCGAGCATCGGCCGGCAGCTGGTGGTCGAAGGTCCGGTGACCCTGGGCCCGACCACGGTCAACATGCCGCCGCCCTCGCCACCGCCGATCGTCACGCCGTCGGCCTCCGCGGAGGAGCCCGCGGCGATCCTGCTGTGTACGGCAAACGCCGTCGAGCGGGACCGACGGCTCCGGCTCGACGAGGAGTTGCGGGCGATCGACAAGGCGCTGACGCGGTCGCGGCTACGCGATCACTTCCGGTATTTTCATCAGCCTGTCTGTCCCAAGCTTCTTGGCCGTTTCGGACGGACAGAGGTTTTTGACTACGAAAGCGCGTTTGGTGGCGACCTGCGGATATCCTTGTGTAGCCATCGTACCCTCTCGCCATGGCCAGTCGACCCTGCCCCTACTTCGTCGCGCTCGTGCTCGGGCTCACTGTCGTGCGATGACAACGAGCGGCCGCCGCAGACAGAGTGCTCGGTGTTCCTCGACTGCTACCTCGACTGCCGCGTGGGCTACGAAGCGTTCGAAGACGGCGCGACTCCGGAAGTAAATGGAGTCACGCCCGAGGACGCGCATCGACTTTGCTTCGCGGACTGCTCGGAGACTGCCACGCCTCCAGATTGGATCAGAGCGTCTATAGACAGCTTGCGGATTGATCGTACGCTGATGTCGTTCCCCCGTCCGCCGTCTGAAGTTCCCCCCGGTCGAAATCAACAACTAGATGTGAGTAGACACTACCGATCGGCCTAAGTTCGCCTTGGCAGCAAAATGCCGAGCAAGCGTACGGGCTGCGTGGAAAACCCTCGAGATGTAGGTGCCGCTCGGCCGGAACAGGCGGAGAGGTGCCGGCCTCGCATTCTGGTGAGTCATAGTCGGCCGACGGGTCCAACGATTCAATCGTACGTTCGATATCTTCTACTGCCCAATCTGCCAGAACACGGCATCGTGGAACCTCATCGCGGTTAACCCATTCGAACCGAACCTCCGCCCCCTCCCGATAGATCCGGAAGTGCGAATCTGGCAGACTTTCCGGCTCCAACAACTGGTACTCGGCGAACCCAGGCACTGCGGGATCCTCGGAACGCTCTGAGCACGCCGCACTACCCGCGACAATGGCCAGGAGCAGGTGAAGTCGTGTCGCTTGACGTCTCATCCAGAGTGATGCCGTCGACGGACTGCCGCGGCTGTTCCACGAACCCAAGCGCCGCCGAAGGCCGCCATCAGTCACAAGAGCCACCATCGAGACGAGTGGCCTCGATCCTGAACTCCCCTGCCGTCCCCACGGGCACGGCCAGCCTCAGCGAGTACAACCCTTGTCTGAGGCAGGGGTTGAGACCCATCCAAAATCCGCCATCGGGCGGTAGCCAATCGTCGACCTCCGCGCACGATGCATCGCATCGGCGCAGCCGGATGTTCGCGGACACGCCATTGGTGGGGTAGACGCTGAGCAGATACCGGCCCTCGGCAGGCACACTCAGTGTGACCAGTGTCCACTGCTCGCCGGACCGAGGCCCCAGCGTCTCGGGTTCATCGCAAGCAACGCGCAGTGTCGAGTCCAGCTTTGGCGCACCATCCGCGGGGAGGGGGATGATGTTGCGGCCGCAATCGAAGCCGTCGTAGTGAAAATGCGTGGAGTCGCAGACCGGGTACGCGCCGTAGTCATCGAGCACGGTCTCGAGGTGGTCACCAAAGGCAAGTTGCAAGGAAGCATCGAGTTGCTCGCGTCCATCGGCGACCTCCGAGTTGGCGGCGAGCTCGGCGAGTCCGCCAACCCCATAGTTGGACCGGAGGTAGGAGACGAAGTGGCCGAGACGCGGATAGTCCTGGGCCGCCGGCTGCACCGTCCTTCCAACCTCCGCCAAGATCGCGGGGAGGTCCGTGCCCTCCACAGTCCCGGGAAGCTCACGGTCGTCGCCGAACGCAACAGCCAGACCCTCTTCCAGCCCGCGGTGAGCGGGCGGACTCGTAACGGCGTGGAAAAGCTCGTGTTCATCGAGTGCGAAGACCGAGTATGAGCGTCCATCGACCGCACACCCAAGGGTGGGCAGCTCGCAATACTCGCCCAGCGCTGCTCCCGGCGCCCAGACATAGTCGACGACGCGGCGGGGAGCCCCGAAGATCTCGGCCATGTGGGCTGCTCGGTCGTCGAGGTGGGACAGGGTACCGGCACAGACAGAGTCGAGAGCCTCGTCGCTGCGGAAGCGGATGCGCTGTCCCTCCCACTGTACGGGAGGCAGCTCAGGCTCGGTCATACAAGCGCCGCAGATCGTCGCCGCGGCGCTCATGAACAACAACCGCTTCACGGTATCCAGGTCGCGCTCCCGATATCGACTTCCCACAGGTCGCCGAAGATATCCGTGTACTCGATGGTAAAGGGGCGGCTGACCAAACAGGTCGGTACCATCGTCGGGCAGGCGCCGATGCCTCCGCTTGCCTGATAGTAGTCAATGCGCGTCGAGTTGTGCGCCACGACGTAGTCGCTCACGCCGTCGACGACCGCAGAGAGATGAAACAAGCCGTCCCCAGGGGCGATCCGGTAGTAGCTCCCTGAGAGGCTCGCCATGCGCTCACCGACCTGTTGCAGCTTGAACGCCGACGCGGTCGCGGACAAACTCGACGTTCCGACAACGCCTGGGCCAGCGTGCATCATGGCCCACTTTTCTATCACGATATCGTTGCCTGTCGTGGAGTAGGCGAGCAGGGAAGCGACGCCAAAGGCGCCTGATCCAATGATCTGCTCGCCCAACCATGGAGGACCTAGCACATCCACGGGCGTCGACGAGGCCAGAACGGTCTGTACTGCACCTGCCCCAGGCGTCGACACCGGGGGAACTTCGCCTTCATTGTCCACGGGGCCGAGGCAGGCCGTCGGGGTCGCAGGCGGCGTTGGCAGGAGCACGCCCGTGTCGTTGAAGGCCGTCCGGGCTTCGAGAGAGAAGTTCTGAACTTGGGCAATGACGTTGCCTGCAAGCTCGATCGTGAAGGATGCTCCAGGAGTCCAATCTGGATGGTCGTAAAAACCGTCGAACTCCGCAGTGCAGTAGTCGTCCTGATGAAGCTGGTCGGCACCAGCCCAGAAGTGATTGTAGCAGTTGGCCCTGTTGTCAATGAACCATTGTGCTGCTTCCTCTATACTGGCTCCGCCGTTTCCCGAAAAATCGGAGGCAACATCGCGAAGTATCACAGGTGCAATATTGCAGATATGCTGCATCAGGTCGCTGTAGCATGCCCGATGCTGCTGCGTGGCGCAGGTGTCGTCGCCCGGCGACCAGCCTGGCACCCCGTTGATGTCCGAACGGCACGCGGCCGCGAACGGGCTTTCGTAGGTCGAGTCTTTGGCCGTGTTGGCGTTGATTGCTCGGGATATTGACTGCGTGCCTCCGACGATCGGGTCGAAGTCGAACGAGAGTACGGCGTCGTATTCTGCTGAGCACTGGTGAACGATGCCTGCGGCGTTTGGATCGCTTTGGTCGGTATAGAGACAGCCGAAGAGCAATCGCCGCCGGTGCCGTCCGCCGTCCCGTCGAAGATGCCGATGATGACGCCGTCCGACTCGGTCGGGTTTGTTGAGGCGGATCCGATTCGGTGGCGCACCCGATCGGAAGGGCGATAATCGAACCGAAGGTGATGGACACTATGCGGGGGGCCATTGGAAGCCGAAATACCATGACCGATCCCGTCGGGAACTTTGGTGGGATGGTCCTTCATCATGGCGAACTGCCTGAGTCCCCGGTTGAAACACCTCGAGCCGTCTTGACGCAGCCTGCCGATGAACGCGGAACGACGCTCATGATGCACGTCTGAGCTGTCGCTATCGTTGATTGATTGGCTGAGGTCCGTCAACGGCCGACCAAAAGTGGAGGGTGTTCAACTCGCGCTGACGAGTCGTGCGACTGGCGGGTGGGATCCCCATGGCCCATGTGTGTCGTCGCGCGACACGAGGCAGGTTCGGCCGACCGGTTGCCGAAAATTCGTTCTGGACAGCCCCCAAATCATCCCTCACTATCCCCGCCACGATGCAGACCCCGACAACGGGTCAGCATCCAGCGCAGAACAGCGAGGCCCTCTGCCAGGTACAGCATCTGGCTTCGAACCAGAGGGCCGGAGGTTCGAATCCTTCCGGGCGCACCATAGAGGCCGCAGCTGGGTGGCTGTCGTCATAACCGTTCACGCTGACCGATGAGCCGCGGGCTGTCGGGCGGCTTCTTCGCGCAGGTTCATGGACGGGTCGATGGGGGACGTCCCCCCGGTCCCCAGACGGTTGCCGGCCATGGGTAAGGGCATGCTCTGAGGTTGCCGAGCTCGCCCTGGCGACGACCCGAACTAGGCACGATGGCGGAGGGTAAGTGCCCTCCCAACGGCGGGTAGCAACCGCGCGGCATCCACGGTACCGGCCGCGACCGCGGATCAGATCGGCGCCGACGACCGCCACCGATGAGGCAGCAGCTCGTCAATCCGAGACTGCTTCCACCCACCCGCGATCTTCGTCAGCACGTCCACCAAGTACGCGCGTAGGTCGACACCGGCCCGCTTCGCCGTCTCGAGGACCGTGAGCACGACCGCTGCCCGTTTCGCCCCTTCATCGGATCCCGCGAACAGCCAATTCCGGCGTCCCATCGCCGGCCCCCGAATCACCCTCTCGACTTCCCCGTTGTCAAGCTCGAGAGCACCATCTTTCTCGATGACGCGCAGGATCTTCCAGTGGTTGTTGAGGTACGTCCACGCCCGCCCGAGGGGTTCCTTCGGCGGCGCAACACCACGAGTGTCGTCCTTCCACCGCTCGAGTTCATCCAGCAACGGCACCAGTTCCTTATGGCGTCTGTCGTACCGTTGGTCGTGGGTTTCCTCAGCCTGCTTCGAGGCCGCCTCTACCTCGTACATTCGTTAATCGAATCGAGTCCCCCTCCCACAGGACAGGGGGCAACACAACGCCTTCCCCACACGCGCAGACCGTCGCGACGGCACAGACAAGCTTCCGTTGCGCGGGGATCAGGGTACCCATGTCGCGCTTCCAACATCGAGACTCCGTACGTCCCCGAAGACACCCGTGTACTCGATAGTAAAGGGCCGGCTCACGAGACATACAGGTACCATGGTCGGGCACGACCCAAACCCGCCGCTTGTCAGGAGGTGCCGACGTTGTGGAGTGGGGCGGTGCTCAAAAGTCACCTGGCGCAGACGCTTCGTCAAGGCGGAGTTGGTCGAGCACAAGACCTGTCGCGAATCCGATGCCGAAACCACTGTGTTCAGCGAGTTGGGTCCGGGGCGTGCTGCGGTCGCTGAACCCCGACGGGCCCGACGAATCCGGTCTGGCTCTTCCCGTCCCAACGCGAACCCGGTCGCCCGTAGCGCGACCGTCCACCCGGGCCCATCACCTCGCGTTCGTGCGACCAATCTCGTCGAGGCGCTCGGCCAGGTACGCACGCTCGACTTCGTTCGCACACAGCTCCATCGCGCGTGCGTACGAGCGGCGCGCCAGCACGAGGTCCCCTGCCCGCCGGGCCAGGTCTGCTCGCACGGCCGGCAGGCGATGGTTGTTGGGCATCGCGCGGTCGACTCCTTCGAGGACGGCGAGTCCCTGGCGGGGTCCCTGCGCCTCGGCAATGGCGACCGCTCGATTCAGTCGCACCGCCGGCGACCGCGTGAGCGTCTCGAGTTCGGCATAGAGCGCTGCGATCTGGACCCAATTGGTCTGGGCGGCCTCAGCCGCGCGAGCATGTTCGGCCGCGATCGCTCCCTGGAGTCGAAGCGACTCCACGTACCCCGCGGTGGGCCGGACCGAGGCAATCAACGCGAGACCTCGCTCGATCTCCTCGCGGTGCCACAGCGAGCGCTGCTGCTCGTCGAGGGTCACGAGACGACCACCGCGAGTTCGTGCGTCACGGCGCGCATGCTGCAGCAGCAGAAGACCGAAGAGCGCCCGAACATCCGGTGCGGCCGGCAATAGCTCGTGCAGGACCGCCGCCAAGTCGACGGCCTCACCCGCGAGATCTGCACGCAGCAGCTGGGCGCCTTGGCCTGGCGTATAGCCGGCCGTGAATGCGAGGTACGCGGTGCGACAGACGTCTTCTCGCCGGAGTTTCAGATCCGCGTCCGTGGGCCGTGACAGGGGGATCTTGGCCGCGATGATCTTCTTCTTTGCCCGGGTGATTCGTGCCGCCATCGTGGACTTCGACACGAGGAACAAACGCGCGATCTGAGAGGTCGGCGTGCCGATGACGAGCCGCAGCGCGAGCGCGGACCGAGACGTCGGATGCAGCGCGGGGTGACAACAAAGCAAGATGAGTGTCAGCCGCTCGTCTGCGAGTTCGTCGAAGCGTTCGGGGCCCGGAGGGTGCACCCACGCCGAATCGACCGCCAGTAGCTGGGCCTTGCGGCCGTGAATGGCCTCGGCACGGATCCTTCCCGCCACGAGCCTCGACGCCGTCGTGTACAGCCAGCCGCCGGGGTTGTCGGGCACTCCGGCCGAGGGCCAGCGCGCGGCCGCGCGAGCGAACGCTTCGCTCAGTGCACCCTCGGCCAGATCGAGTCGTCGCGTCCGCGTCACGAGCATCGACAACAACCGCCCCCAGTCGGCGCGGTACGTGCGAGTGATCGTGTGCTCAACCGAGGTCGAGGATCGGTCGGATCTCGATGTCATACGGTGGCAACGTGCGGCAAAGGTCGATCACGGTATCGAGATTCGGAGCCTCGACCACATAGTAGCCACCGATCTGCTCCGCCGCTTCGGCGAACGGTCCGTCGGTGATCACCAGCTCGCCATCCTTGGTCCGAAGCGTCGTGGCCGTCCTGCCCTCGCCGAGCGCCTCTCCACCGATCAACTCAACCCCTTCGCGTTCTGCGCAAGCCTCGGCGAATTCGCCGTGCTTGGCCATGTCCGACTCCTGCTCGACGGGCGAGAGCTCCTCCCAGGGGCCACGGTCGCCGCCCTGGGCAGCCAACAAGACGAAGTACTTCATGGGTTCCATTCCTTTCCCCGCGCCGATTTCATCGACGCGATGCACCATGACGCACGAGCCGAGGTGAAATCGACACGGCGTAGAAAAATACGTCACGCCGGGATCCACGCGGTCGGAACGTACTGGAATCCCATATCGTCCCTCCCCACGCTGTGGGAGGGGTGCTCGATAGCGTCCGCGAAGCGGGGTGCCACTTCATCGATGAATCGCAGCGCTGCGTCGAGGGGTTCGTCGGGCGCCAGATAGTAGTCGCGCAGGAGGGCTCATCGAACGCGTACGCTCGACACGCGCTCGAGGAGGTGGCGGGGACCAGCGCGGTGGGCGATGGTGGTGACGCTGCGCTGGTGTTCGATGAGTTGCTCGAGCAGGGCGACAGGGGATGCGTCGCGAAACAGCAGCGCCTCCAGGTGGTGGTCGTGGCTGACGTCGTCGGGCAGGTGAGCGAAGGCGGTCGTGATGGCGGACGGCTCCACGGGCATCGTGCGCAGCTGCTCGTGCAGCCGGTTGGCCATCGCGAGCGTGCGATCGCCCTCGACGACCACGGGCAGCGCCCGCAAGCCGGCTTCGTCCCGCAACGCCGCGTCGATCTCGGCGGGGGTCAGGTGCTCGGCTGCGCGCCGACGGGCGTGCTCGATCGACCACTGCCACACTGCGGCCGGCGGCAAACGGTGGGTGTCGGCGAACTCGCGGGCGCACGCGCGCGGATCGTCGGCTCGCAGAACCTGCACGACCAGGTGTTCGCGCAGGGGTGGGTCCTCGGTCGCCACGCCATCTCCGCTATGCGGTGAGTTCGGGCGCGCCTCCCACAGCTCGTCTCTTTCCAAAGAATCCGCGACCGGGATCCACCGCAGCGCTGGCGGGGCTTTGGGTCGTCCTTCGCTGTCGTTGCTTGCACGCACCCCCAAGGCCTCGGCTGCCGTGACCGATAGCGGGGTCGGGAGTTCATCGAGCGACGGCGCGGTCAGGCCGACGTCTGTGCCGCCGGGGGACGAGCGGGTTCGATCTCGAGCGGGCCGCAGCGTGGACCGTGGCCACATACGAGTCCGCGACCCGATAGCAGGCGATTTCACTGCGAACAAAGGCTGGGCCCTCGGGTGACTGTACTGGTGGGCCCCGAGGGGGCCGCCCACGAATAGGAGTCGCGATGAGCGTCGAAACGAGGCCGACGACAATGGCCATCGCGTGGCAATGACGATGGGTCGAATCGCCCGAGCCGTCTGAGTCAATGAACTGGTAGTCACACGAGCCTTCGCTGGATACGCGCGCGGTCCAACGGGAGGCCGAGCCGAGGGTGCAATGAGAGAGAAACACGACCCGATCCCCCACCTTTTCATCGCGGGAACATTTCTGGTGTTCGCAGCTTGCGATCCCAAGCCATCCGAACTCGACGCGCCCCAAGACGACCGCGTCGATGACATGGGCGAGGACATCGTGCCGTTCGTAGCCCCAGCCGTCGACCAGGAGTGTAGCGACGCGGGACCGCAGAGCTGTTGTCTGGG
The DNA here is from genome assembly GCA_022601155.1 of Deltaproteobacteria bacterium. Lineage (GTDB taxonomy): Bacteria > Myxococcota_A > Polyangia > Nannocystales > Nannocystaceae > Paraliomyxa. The sequence goes on from JAHZJA010001465.1 coordinate 16,176, forward strand.
GCCGCATCCCTCCCCCCAGGGGACGTCGGCGGTGCTGGTAGACTTCGACGCGCCCGACCGCGGGACCGGGATCGACGAGCTCTCGGGCATGACCGCGGCGGTGTTCGACGACCAGATCGTCGGTATCGTGGTCGTGCACGACGAGTCCAATCGTGTCGGCGTGGCGCGCCTGACCGACAACGGCACCACCGTGGTGCCGAACAGCGTACAGACCTTCGATGTGGATCTACCTCGCAACGACCTCGAGGGCATCGTCCAGATCTCCACGGGCCGGAACACGATGCGATTCCGCGTGCTGTTCGAAGACGACCACGAGCAGCGGGAGTTCCACACGGCCGTCATCGAGTTCCCGAGCACGCTCGACGCCGCCCCCACGGTGGTCGTGCCCGATGAAGCCTTCACGGCGCAGCTGGCCGATGGCTCCGCGGTCGAGGTCCACAATGGCGACAAGCAGGGGCCCGAGTCGATCACCGTGCTCAATGGGGTGTTGCACATCGGGACCCAGAAGGGCGAGCGCGGGTTCGTCTGCGACGAGGCTACCCACGTCTGCACGCAGGTGTACGAGGACGACGACAACTGGGAGCCCCAGGCCTACACGGGCGTGGACAGCCTCGGCTTGTTGTACTCGGTCGACCCGGATCGCTCCGCCGCGCGGGCCTACGATATGAACGACGGCTATTCGGTGTCGGACACGGACGGCTTCACCATCGCCCCCACCGACAACTACGAGGCCATCGCATACAACCACAGCTGCACGATCTACTTCGGGGAGGATGGCTCGGGCGCATCGGGTGTGGTGCGGGTGCAGGCGTTCTTCGACGACACCACCTCGTGCACGCCCAATGTGCCCGACCACTTCGGGTTCTCGGCCCAGCCCAAGTGCTCGGCCGCGTGCGGGGCCGCCGACAACGAGTGTTGAGTCAGCCGCTCGCACTTCGGCGGGTGCCAGTAGAGCCCTCGCGCGAGCGAGCCCCCGGATCGAAACCACCCGAGCTGATGACGGCGGGCGGGAACCGCTAGAACTGAAGGACGTCGGGCGTGCGAGCAATGCCATGCCTCGCGAGCTGGGGGCGACGCTGGTATCGCGGGTGCTCGCGGACCGTGAGTGGTTCTGAGCGTCGGCACCATCGCACGCGGTTGCGGCCGTGGACGCACTTCTGCGAGCATCGATCCGATGAGCAAACAGGACCATAGTTCAACCGTGCCGCGGGGCTCATCGAACCACGAAACATCATCACACCCGTCGACATTTGATGTCGCCTACGTAGCGGGTAGTATCGTCCGTGGTGACCATCGCCTGCACTTCGTGCCCTCCCCCGCCGTCTAGTCACCAGATGTAGTTGGGCCGTCGCCCCCCGGCGCAGGACCGCTCGTGGACATCCCCCAGTCCCGTTGCCAGAAGATGTCGTCATTGATGATGTACTGACGCGTGCATGTCCAGCTGAAAGGTTCAGTTTGCGGCAAGCCCCTCGACGCAACGGTGGGGGCTTTGTCCCCACGTGGGCTTCAAGGCTGATTGGTCGAGACAGCACCGTTCTGAGAAACGACGGTGGTCCGAAAGTGCCATGTTCTCTCAAAGTGGGCGAATCTGGCCGCCAAACTCACCCGGGGTTGGCTGTCGTCATCGCGGTTCACGCTGACCGACGAGTCTCGGGTGGTCCAGCGGCGTTTTTCCGTGCCATGCGGCGGCAGGTCGGTAGGGGTTCGGACGGGTGGCCGCAAGTCAGGTGGGTAGTGGCGCCAGTCTAGGTTCAATCGGCGAGAAGTCGTCGAGCGCTTGGCACGAGGACCGGTTCGCTTATTGTTCACAGCGTGTCGATGACTCATACGTGATGGTCATCGTCCTACCCCGGTGGAGGCGGTACCCTCGACGAACCGGTGCTGCCCGAGGGCACGCACATCATGCGACTAACGAGCACGGACACACACGGACGATGGCCGGTCACGACGCTCAACGACTCACGCTCCTTTCACTAGCCATGCCGCTGGTCGCCGCCGGCTGCTCACAGAGCGACGACACTTCAGGTACCCGCTACGAGTTGGGGGCTCTTTCCGTCGTCCCTACGGACGAGCCATACTTGTGCGAGGGAACGCTCTCGCTCCTCGGGCAAGAGTTCGTACGCGTTGAGAACGCTCTCGGCCTCTCGGCGCAGATGCCCGTGACCGCCTACCTCGGCGAAGAGGCGGCGTCCGACTGCACGAGCACGGACAACGCCTTGGGTTGTGCACAGTTCGGCACCGAAGGCGTCACGATCCGGTCCCCGCTCACAGATGTCTTCGCCCATGAGGTGGCCCATGCCGTCCGGCTATCCCGCGGTCTTTGGGGAGCATCCGTCATCGAGGAAGGCTACGCTGAAGCGGTGGCCGTGGGTGGGTTTCCGCCCGCACCCCGCCTCCCGATCGATCCACGATCCGTCTCACCCGGTCCCCTGAGCTCCGTCCGCGATAGCTTGGGCCACGCCGACTTCGACTACGGCATGGCAGGTAGCTTCGTCCAGTGGATTCGAACCACCCACGGTGACACCCCTCTGCGCTCATTCACAGAGTCCTCGGCGTTCAGCGGCACGGCGTCCCAGCGAAGCGCCGAGAACACGATGGCAAGCTTCGAGTCGGCCTTCGGGCAGTCGTTGACCGACGCCGAGTCCGCGTGGCGACAACAAGGGCTGGCAGGAGTCACGACACCGCGGTACGTCCCGGTGCCCTCGCACCCTTGGGACAATGGCGTTTACCTTCGCAACACTCTCGACTGCGCCAACGAACTCGTCCGAGGCCCAAGCACCCAGGATGGCATCGAATACGGATTCTTCAGAATCGCGACCCGAATCCCCGAGACCAGCGCCTACTCGATCGACTTTCGTGCAGATCCAGGCCTGGTGTTCGAGATGACCGCCCGGTGCACTCCGCAAGACGGTGTGGTCCCGGCAGACTTCCAGGCCTTCGTCGTCCTTGCTCCCGGCGAGGCGGCGACAGCAATGCTCGGGGCCTGTGAGTGGGCGATCTCGGTGGTAGGCGATCTCTCCATCGGTGGTGCGTTCGAGGTCGACATCGCGCCATCGCAACCAGGCTCGTGACGACATGGTCCTTGCGGCCATCGGCAGCCGCTGGCAACCAAGGGCCACAACGTCGAGTGCCGACTGAAATCTCCGCCAGGTGCGCGGCTCGGTCATCGAGGTGGGACACGGTGCCAGCAAAAGATGGACTCGATGTGCTCGTCGCTGCGGAAGCGGACGCGTTGCCCTTCCCACTGTACGGGAGGCAGCTCGGGCTCGGTCATGCAAGCGCCGCAGAGCGTCGCGACGGCGCCCATGAACGACAACCGTCCCCCGGTTATCCAACAGGCAAACCTCGACTCCCCGGGGACAGCGCTGCTCCCAGTGTGAGCGAGATCCTCGAGGTCCCCTCGCAACCCCGGCCGAGCCGCGAGCCGTCGCAACTGGCCCAACGCATCGCCGCCGGGGCGCGCGTTTCGGCCGTCGGCCAACAAAAAGACCTGCAACGCTTTGGCGGGCGGTGGCACGCTGTCCTTCGATGAGCTCCGCCGCCTCCACGTTCGCCGCCTTCGAGGACGTCCAGTGGCTGAGTCGCTTCGCGCTGCGACTGGCCCATGACGCAGACGAGGCGCAGGACCTCGTACAGGACACGCTGGTGGAGGCGTGGCGCGATCCGCCGGCGGACACGGGGCGCTCGTTGCGGCCGTGGTTGGCCAGCGTGCTGCGCAATCGCCTTCGGATGACGCGTCGCGGGCGGGAGCGCCGCCAGCGGCGAGAGGCGCAGGCCGAAGACGGGCGGGAGGTGGCAACCCCCGACGACGAGCTCGCTCGCCTCGAGGTGCTGTCGGTCCTGCTCTCGCAACTGCGGGAGCTCCCGAGTGAGGACCAGGCGATCGTGGTGCGTCGCTTCTTCGAAGGGCAGACCGCGGTGGAGATCGGTCGGGCGCTCGGTGTTCCCGCGGCGACGATCCGCTCGCGGAGCCATCGCTCACTCAAGCGCCTGAAGGCGAGATTGGACCACGACTTTGGCGATCGCAAGACGTGGTGCGCCGCGGTGTCGTCGATTTCAGTGGGAGGATCTGCAACGCCGGTGCCGTCGGCGGCAAGCAAGCCGACGATGAGCATCGCAGCCAAAGCCATCATTGTTGCCACCGTGACCCTCGGAGCCGGCGCGTACGCCTATGCGACCTCCGACTCCGAACCTGCGGCAGTACCCACGCCCGTGGCAGTACCCATGCCCGCGGCAGCACCTACGCCCGCACCCGCTGCGGGCCCGGAGTCGAAGCTGGCTCCCGCGGCGCTGATCGAGACCCCCGAAGCTCGGTGGAAGGCCCGTCGGGCGAAGATCCGCGGCACCGCCCGAGTCGAGCCCACCACGGCCGCGGCTCCCAAGATTTTCCCCACGAGAGCGGCCGCCGACTACGGTGAGCTCGTGCGAGCCTGCATAGAGGATCTAGACTCCAGAGCGGCCGGCGCATTGACGCTGTCGATCCACGAGGTCGGCGCCCCGGGCGTAGGCACGATCTACGAGACCGTCGATGTCGTGCACACCAACTTCGACGACGAGGAGACCATCGAGTGCCTCGTCCAGTCGATGTACGCCTACGTCGGGGAGGCTCCCGAGGCTCCGCTGGACCGCGTGGTGACCCGCAACATTGCGCTCGGCATTGCGGAGACCCTCGAACCGCAGCTCAAGCAGATGGCCGGCTACATCGCGGGCGCCCACGTGGCCGAAATCCGCGCGTGCCAGTCCAAAGCAGAGGGCGAGGTGGTGGGGACGGTCGCCTACGCGGTTACGATCGGCGAAGGAGGCGTCGTCGAAGACTCCACCCCTGGTCCATCCGCCCTTCCTTCCGCCGTGGTCGACTGCGTCACCACTGCCACCAAGGGCTGGCCGTTCCCCAAAACCCTCGCTGGCCGGACCTTCACCCATGCCTTCACGTTCCCGATTCGCGCTTCGCGGTAGTGGGCTCGGCAACGGAGCGACTCGCCAACCGCCAACCTGAGTAGCCGCGCTGACCTCCCATCTGGAGTCCTCCCTCCAACGCGACGAAAGAGCGTCCTGCAGATCCTTGGTGACACGAACAC
>JAHZJA010001466.1 GCA_022601155.1 Deltaproteobacteria bacterium
AGCGCTCGGCCTCGGCGAGCTGTCCGGTCATCTCGTAGTGGACCCCGAGGTTGTTGAGCACCAGGCCCACTCGACGATGATCGGGGCCAAAGACGGCCTCGGCGTTCTTCAGGGCGTCGAGGAAGCTGCGCTCGGCCAGCTCGAACTTGCCGCCGCGAACCTGGGCCGTGCCGAGGTTGATGAGCGCGGTACCGAGGTTGGGGTGGTCCTCGCCGACGGTCTCGCGCAGCAAACTCACCGCCCGAGTGCTGTAGGAGAGTGCCTGGTCGATCTTGCCCGCGTCGGAGTAGGTGGAGCCGAGGGCGGCCATGGCCGAGGCGACGCGAGGGTGACGGTCGCCGTAGTGCTCGGTCTCCAGCGCGAGCGAGCGCAGCTGGTGCTCCAGGGCCTCGTCTCGTCGCTCGAGCTCGGCGAGCGTGTGCCCGATGTTGTTGTGGTAGTTGGCCATCCGGTAGCTGTCCGGACCGAGGTCGGCCATGCGTAGATCGATCGCGTTTTGGAAGTGCACCAACGCCTCGGGGTAGTGCCCCCGTCGGTGTTCGATCTGGCCACGGATGTTGGCGATGCGGCCGCGGTACTCGTCGCCGCCCCCATGTCGCTCCAGCGCGCCCTCGGCATGGTCGGTCCACAGCGTGGCTTCGTCGAACCGGGGCTTGCGACCGCTGGACATCAGCACGGCGAGACCGATAGCCGATTGCAGCGCCACCACATGGTGACCGCTGGCGACGGCGGCGGAGAACGCCTCGTGATAGTCGCGCTCGGTGTCGTCGCGCTTGCCCGCGGCATCGAGCGCCCGGGCGCGTGCGTGGCTGGCCACCGCTTGTGCGGCGCGGGAATATCCCTTGGCTTGCTCGACAGCCGTGTTGGCGGCCTCGACGGCCTCCTCGTAGCGACCAGCCTCCTGGAACATCTCGATGGCGGCCAGGGCCTCGGCCTGCTCCAGTGCCTCACTCCCCCGGGGATCGAGCGGGCTGGCCTTGGCCTCGGCACACGCTGCGACCGGGCCGAGGGCATCGAGCACCACGGGGCTGCGCTCGACCAGCTTGGCATCGGCCTCACGCAGCAACAGGCTCAGCTGCCGCAGCTCGGAAAACCGTCGATGCAAGCAGACCATCGTGCGGTCGAGTGCATCGCGCTGACGTGGCTCGACGTCGGCCGGCAGCGACGCCTCGGCCGTGCATGCGGCGCGCTGGGCCTCGACCCATGCGAAGGCCTGGGAGTCCACTCGCACCCGAATGCGGTCGTAGGTATCGGCGGCGTAGGCGAGCTGGGTCGCGGTGAATGCCTGCTCGACCTCGGTACGAACCGCATCGTCCCAGATGCCCTCCATCCGCTCGCCCACCTGCGCGCAGTAGTCGGGGGTCTCGGGCGTTTGTTGCTCGGTGCTGGCCCACCACAGTCCTCCACCCGCCAGCGCGGTGGCCAGCAAGGCCACACCCTGGCGGCGCCGGGCCTTGCGACCGTGGTGGAGTGCGGCCAGCAGCGCGGCCATGTCGGGATAGCGAGCCGCGGGATCGGCCTGTAGTCCGCGACGCAGCGCGCTGCGCAGCGGGCGGGGGATCGATCCGGGCAGCGACGTGCCGTAGCGCTGGGCCTCGATCGACTCGGCGACGGCCCACGGCGTGGAGCCCGGGAACGGTCGTTGACCGGCGAGCGCCTCGAACAGCGAGACGCAAAACGAGAACTGATCGGATCGGGGATCGGCGGCCCGCCCATCGAGCTGTTCGGGGGCCATGTATGCAGGGGTACCGGCGAGCGCACCCGTGCGGGTGAGCGTGGCCTCCAGGGCCAGCGCCCCCGAGGGGCCCGTCTCGAGGTCGGCCGCCTGATCGCCGAGCGAGTCCAAGATGCTGGGCGCGTCGGCGTGGACGCGCGCGAGCCCGAAGTCGGTGACCTTCACCTGACCGTCGTCGCCGACCAGCACGTTGGACGGCTTGAAGTCGCGGTGGACGAGCCCGGCTGCATGGGCCGCGGCCAGTCCTTCCGCCGCGGCAGTGAACATCGGCAGGATCTGCCGCCACCCGGGGCGGACGTCACGGAGCCATTGCCCCAGCGTGCGGCCAGCGATGAGCTCCATCGCCACGAACACGCGCCCGTCGTGGCGGCCCACGTCGTGCACCCGCACCACGTGACGGTGGGCGAGGCGGGCCAGGGCTTGGGCCTCGCGCTGGAGACGAGCCTGGCCTTCGTCGGACGAGCCCATGCGCAGCAGCTTGAGGGCAACCTTGCGGTCGAGCTTGGGGTCGAACGCGGCCAGCACCACGCCCATGCCACCGCGCCCCAGCTCGTCGAGCACGACGTAGCGGTCGACGGTGCTCCCTTTCGCGGGGATCTCGGACTCGCCTGCCGCTTCGGGGAGGGTGGCCGAGCCCCCCGAGGGCCTCGCGGACGGACGCGATGGCGACACGCCGGGCATTGGAGCACGACGCCGGGCAGGCCGCCACCGTCTCGCGAGGCCCATGTTATGTGCCCCGCCATGGAGCTCGTGGACCTTCGTTACCAACGTGACGGCGCCCTGGCCGTGCTCACCCTCGACCGCCCGGATGCCCACAACGCCTATAGCGAGGCAATGGTGGAGAGTCTGGTGCAAGCGCTCGATGCGGCCGAGGCCGACGACGAGGTTCGCTGCATCGTGCTGACGGGGGCCGGCAAGTCGTTCAGTGCAGGGGGTGACCTCAAGCGGATGCGGGATGCGAGCGGGATGTTCGAGGGGGGGCCCGTCGCCCTTCGTCGGCGCTACATCGAGGGCATCCAGCGGGTGCCTCGGAGACTTTCGGCGTGTGACAAACCGGTAGTGGCGGCCATCAATGGGGCGGCGATCGGAGCCGGGCTCGACCTCGCGTGCATGTGCGACGTACGAGTGGCGTCGCAGCGCGCCAAGCTGGGCTCGACCTTCGTCAAGGTCGGCCTGGTCCCTGGGGATGGTGGTGCCTACTTCTTGGCCCGCACCATCGGGTTTGGGCGGGCGCTGGAGATGGTGCTCACCGGGCGCGTGGTCCAGGCCGACGAGGCGCTGGCGATGGGGCTGGTGCACGCGGTGGTGGAGCCGGAGGCGGTGCTCGACGAGGCCAAGGCCCGGGCTCGTCTCATCGCCGCCAATGCACCGCTGGCGGTGCAGATGACCAAGCGTGCGGCGTATCGCAGCTGGGATCTCGATGTGGACACCGCCCTCGAGCTGGCGGCTACCTTTCAAGGCATGGTGCAGAACACCGCAGATCACCGCGAGGCGGTCGACGCGATCCTGGGCAAGCGGGCACCCGAGTTCTCGGGCCGCTGAACCCTCGGCGATGCATCGGCGCGACCGTGGCCGTGCAGTTTGCCCAGCGAGATCCTGAGCAAACTGCGTGGACGTGGCGGCCTGCGACGCCGCGCCGTGCAGTCGATCGACCGTAGATCCAAGGGTTTCGCGGTGGCCGGCAGTGGGCACGGCCATTGCAAAACTCTCCTCACATGTGGAGGGGTGCATTCGTAGCGGTGCTGCTGGGGCTTGTCGGTGGCTGTGTCGGCGTCGACCAAACGGGGCCGTGCTCGGCTCGTGGCGTGTGCGCCCCGTGGGGCGTCGGCGAGGACGAGGAGGAGTCCGAGGGAGTGGAGGGTGAAGACCCCGATGACCCTGGCGAAGGGGATGGAGACGGAGGCGACGACGCGGACCCGGGGATTCCCGGGGCCGACGGGCTCCCGTGTGCTGTTCGTGATGCGCTCGCGGCCAACTGCGGCATGTGCCACGGGGCCTCGCCTTCGTTCGGCGCGCCCATGCCGTTGACCAGCTACGACGACGTCGTGGTGCCAGCACCGACCGACCCCACCCGTCGCGTGTACGAAATGATGATGGAGCGGATGACGGCCGAGGCGGGGATGATGCCGCCCGACGGCAACATCTCCGAGGAAGACTCGGCGGTCATCCTCGATTGGATCGCGGAGGGTGCCCCACAAGACACCGACGCGATGTGCGGCGAGTCGGAGCCGGACGAGCCCAACCCCAACGTCGGCCCCGAGAACCTGCCCTGCGACGCGGAGTACGTGATGACGGCCCACGCCGACGGCAACGACGAGCCGTTCGTGGTGCCGACGCAGGGCGCAGACAACCTCTATCGATGCTTCGTCTACGCGTCACCCTTTGCCGCGGGTGAGCAGGCGACCGCCTGGGCTCCGATCATCGACGACGAGCGGGTCGTACACCACTGGATCCTCTATCGGGCATCGAGCGGCAACTACACCCACGGCAGCGCAGTACCGTGTGACGTGAGCCTCCAGCTCACCGCAGACTTCGTCGCTGGTTGGGCGCCGGGCGGTGAGAACGTGATCCTCCCCGACGACGTGGGCCTCGACCTGGGGCAGCCGGGCGACTTCTATGTCCTCCAGGTGCACTACAACAACACGGCCCACCATCCCGATGCATGGGACAAGAGCGGTGTTGCGTTTTGCAGCACACCCACCGCGCGGCCCAAGACGGCGGGCATCCTCACGCTGGGGACCACGGGGATCAACATCCCGCCAGGGGCGGTCGCGCACGAGGAACTGGGGACCTGCGGGTTTCTGTCGACGATCTTCTGGCCTCCGATGCACATCCTGTCGACCAGCCCGCACATGCATCAGCTGGGGCGTGGGTTTCGAACGGTGCTCGAGCGCACCGATGGCAGCTCGGAGGTGGTGACCGACATTCCCGTGTTCGACTTCGAGAGCCAGGGGATGTACCCCAACGACCCCGAGATCGTGGTCAATCCGGGAGACACGCTGCGGAGCACGTGCATCTACGACAACCCGGGCAGCGCCTCGGTTGGTTTCGGAGAAGGCACATCGGACGAAATGTGCTTCAATTTCGTTCTGGCCTATCCCATCGATGCGCTCGCCAATCGAAACTGCGGAATCCTGTTCTAGCCTCACGGTCGCTGGAGATGTCGTCGCCACGATGGCCCGTCGTTGGGGTCGGCGACGCGGTCGTCGGCTGCTCGTGCGCGGTGGAGCAGCGCTGGTCGGACTGGGCGTGCTGCTGGACGCAGGGCTGGCCTCGGCAAGCAACACGGGCATGCCTCGCGTGCCTCCGTCGTTCTTGGGCACGCGCTGCATCGAGACGGTCGATCGCGGGGTCTCGGCGCAGTGGGGCTTCGACCTGGGCATTCCGTTCGAAGACACGATGCTCACCGCCGACGAGCCCACCGACAGCCGCACGTTTCAGTTCTTTGCCTTGTGTCGTCAGCCTTCGCCGTTGGAGGTCTTGCCGCAGTGGATCTCGGCGTCCGACGCGGTGACTGCGTCGATGTTCGATGCGACGATCGAGATCCCCGCCGCCGGGGAATCGCTCGACGAACACCCGGCCTGGGTCGGCTGTGTGCTGCCGATCACCACCGCCGCACAGCGCATGCCGATCAGCTGCGAAGCCACGATGCCTGGTGCCAGCTGGGACACGACCGGGGTCCCCGCGGGGGCCTATGCGATGTGGGGCTACACCTACGAGCCCGCACTCAACGTGTGGACGCCCCGCGATGGTGTGGTGAGGGTGATCGACGGCGACGACGCCTCGGCCGGTCCTGCCGTGTCGATCTCGTGGCCGCTGTCGGAGGTCACCGCGGGTCTCGACGCGGGGGTGTTGGTCGCGGGCTGTGTGGCGGGTATGGAGGGCACGACGGTCGAGCTGGCGTGGGCCACGGCCGTCGCGTTGGCAAGCAACGGCGATGCTGCGTGGCAACCCTTTGCCCAGATCGACGATGCGACCGATACCTTCGAGCGCTCCTTCGTACCGCCGCCCGAGGCGGAGTACGAGGCCGTGTTCTTGCGGGCGATGGCCACCGATCCACAGGGTCGATCGTTCGCATCCTACACACGAGAGCGTGTGGTGTTCTTGGCCGGGTGCGACGTGCCCGAGGGGGGCGATCGATCGCTGCCCGACTTTTGCCAGGTGGGATCGGGCTCGCCTGTGGTCCCCGCGGGCGACCATGTGGGCGACGGCTGTGAGCCTGGGGCCGCCGACGAGACCGGCACATCCGAGGGCCTCGACAGCGGAACATCCTCCGGCGACACGGGAGGCACGGGGTCGGCGGGCGCCGTGGACGATGGTGACCAGGGTTGTGGTTGTCACACTCGTACAACGGGAATCCCTCACATTTCATGGCTGTGGGTGGTTGTATGTGCATGGCGTCGTCGACCGCTTGGTCAGTGTGCGGTGATTGAACGACAATGAGACCGCGTGCCATACGGTCGACGGGCTCCTGACGACGAAGCGGTACGGTGGACCGTGGTCGTCGCGCATTCGTGCGACGGCGGCGAGCAAGGGGGTGAGCGCTGAGCGACCCCACCCACGGCAACGTCAAGAGCGCCAAGACCCGGACGGTGGCCGTCGGTAGGCTCCGAACCCGGCCCCACAGCGCGCCATCGGAGGAGGCCGAAGTTGCGCCCGTACCGGCACCGATCCTCGAGCGCTACGAGATCGGCACGATGCTCGGTCGCGGAGGTTTGGGGGTCGTGTACCAGGCATGGGATCCCAAGCTCGCGCGCCATGTGGCGATCAAGGTGATCCGCGGGCGAAGCCGTGATCGTCCCGCGTACGACCGCTTCATCCGCGAGGCTCGGGCGCTGGCGCAGCTGTCCCACCCCAACGTGGTGGAGGTGTTCGATGTGGGCCGCTACGACGACGGGCGTGGCGTGTTCTTGGTGATGGAGCGACTCGAAGGTCAGACGCTCAAGCAGTGGCTCAAGTCCGAGACCCGGGGCTGGCGTGCAATCGTGGAGACGTTCGTGGCCGCGGGGCGGGGAATCGCGGCGGCCCATGCCGCCACGGTGGTGCATCGCGACTTCAAGCCCGACAACGTCATGATCACCACCGACGGTGCGGTGAAGGTGCTCGACTTCGGGCTCGCGGTGACCACCGAGGACTGGTCGGCGCCGCTGTCCCACGACTCGAGCGCGGTGCCGGCCGCAGCCTCACACTCGGGGATCAGCGCGAGCACACGGCTGACCCAGACGGGGATCGTGCTGGGGACGCCCCGGTACATGGCGCCCGAGCAGCACCACGGTGAGGCGGTGGAGCCGGCCACCGATCAGTTCGCGTTCTGCGTGACGCTGCTGGCCGCCTTGCGGGGAGTCCGTGGCGTCTTCACCGGGTCCGACATCGAGGCTCTGGCCAGGGCGAAGGTCGACGGCCGTGTCGACGCGGCGCCGAGCGACGACCGCACGCCCGCCTGGCTGGAGGCGGTGGTCCTCCGAGGCCTTCGTCCCGAGCCGGCCGATCGCTGGCCGACGATGGAGGCCCTGCTCGATGCCCTGCAGCCGCCGCGGCGTTTTCGTTGGCTGGGGGCAGGGGTGCTCGCGGCTGCGGTGGCCACAGGGGTGGGCGCGCTGGCGCTGGGTGGGGCCCAGGACCCGGGTCCGCGCGGGTGTGAGGCGGGCGCCAGCCGGCTCGATGAGGTGTTTGCACGGCCAAGGCTCGAGCCGATCACGGGCGGCATCGATGCGCTGCCCCAACCCGCGGCGACGGAGGCTCGTCAGCTGCTCGACCGTTGGGTGGCCGCCAGCACTGCGCAATGGAAGTCGACGCACGCGCAGGCGTGCCACAGCCACGAGCAGGGCACGCTCGACGACCTCGCGTTCGATCGACGCATGTCGTGTCTGCGCACCGTGACCGACGCGTGGCGTCGCACCGTGGACCGGCTCGCACGTGATCCTTCCAAGGTCGGCGGTGGGCTGGCCGATGCGCTCACCCGCGCCCCGGTGGCGTTGCGGTGCACCGAGCCCACGCCGTCCGAGCTGTCGCGGCCGGTACCCACCGACCCGGATCTGCGCGCCCGCGTGGAGCAGGCTCGGACCACCCTGGCCGAGATCGGTGCGGCCTCGCAGCACGAGCAGATCGAGGTGATCGAGCAGCGACTCGAGGCACTGCGGGTCGAAGCGGTGGCGATTGGTTTCCTGGCCCTGCAGGCGGAGGTCGCCTCTGGCAAGGCCGAGTTCATCCGGCAGCGGGGCGACTACGCGGCGGCGCTGGTGCACTTCGACGAAGCGGTGGCCATGGCGCAGAGCGCCGACGACGACGAGCTGGCCGCCCGTGCCTCCACCCACGCGACCTTCATGGTCGCCGCGCGGATGGAAGACGCCGTGGAGGCACGCAAGCGCCTGGTGCACACGCGCACGCTGCTCGACCGAGCGGGCAAGCCTCCGCGGTTGGTGTTGGAGGCCAGTCAGGCCGAGTTTGCGGTGCTGTTCAGCGAGGCCAACTACGCCCAGGCCGAGCAGGTCTGCCTCGATGCGCTGGAGGGCTTTCCCCGGGAGACCGATGGCCAGCGGCTCGATGCGGCGACCCTGGTGATGAACGCGGGAATTGCCGCGCTCCAGCGGGGGCAGCTCGACGTTGGCGTGGCGCGTCTGCGGGAGAACCTGGAGATCCGCGAGGCGGTGGTGGGCCCCAACCACGTGACCGTGGGCAACAGCCTGATGAACATCGGTCACGCCCTGCAGACCCAGTCCAAGTACGAGGAGTCACTGCAGGCGTACACCCGCGGCTACGAGATCCTGCGCGACCACCCCTCCGCCAACATCTACCTGGTGGCGCAGATCCTCAGCGGCATGGGGATGATCCACAAGCACCGCGGAGAGTACGAGCGCGCTCGCGAGCGAACCGCCGCTGCTCTGAAGCTGCTGCGGGAGGGGCCCGATCCCGATCATCTCAGCATTCCCATGATGATGATGAACCTCGGTCACATCGACCGTGACTTGGGGCGAGATCGAGACGCGATGGACATCCAGCGTCGCGCGCTCAAGATGCGGGAGCGCTTGCTCGAGCCCGATCATCCGGACGTGGGGGTGTCGCTGGGCGTGGTGGGGCGGCTCGAGCTGCGCGCGCGCAACTTCGACGCGGCACAGCCGTTGCTCCTGCGCGCGCTCGAGATCAAGCGCAAGGTGGCCGGCAGCGGCGACCGGGGGCTGCTGCACATCTACATCGATCTCATCGTCCTCGAAGTTCGGCGGGGGTGGACCGAGGCGGCGGCGCCCTACGTCGACGCGGCGCGGACGATCTGCGACGGGCTCGACGATGGCGATGAACTCGTGGGTGCGTGCTGGAGCGCGCTGGGTCAGGCGGAGCGGGAGCGCGGGCACGGGCCCCAGGGTGAGCAGCTGCTGCGGCGCGCACTGGCGGTGGCGGAGCAGACCGGGGCGTCGGCGGGGGCGATCGGCGATGCCCGGATGGAGCTGGCCCAGAGCCTGCGGGCACAGGGGCAGACCGACGCGGCCGGCGAAGTGCTGGCGCAGGCGATGGAGGAGCTACGGGCCGATGGCCCGGGTTCGGCGGCGAGGCTCGCGGAGGCCGAGGCGTTGATGGCCGCGTGGGAGTAGGATCGCGGCGTGGAGCGGGGCGGTGACAGGGCGAGTGTCGTCGACGCGGAGCGCGTGGAGGGATTGCGGCGACAGCTTCGTCTCGATCCAGAGCACGTGCGGCGGCTTCGCAACGCCGTGATGAAATCGTTCGTGCCCGACGACGTGGCGCTCGCATCATTCCCGGCCCCCGAGCGCATCGCGCTGCATCCTCTGTCGCTGCATCATCGCCTCGACTCGGAGGTGGACGGCGCGACCAAGCTGCTGTTTCGGACCCAGGCGGGCCTGCTGACCGAGTCGGTCGTGCTCCGGATCGCGACCGGTCGTTCCACCCTGTGTGTGTCCAGCCAGGTAGGGTGCGCCGCGGCGTGTAGTTTTTGTGCGACCGGCAAGATGGGGCTCGCACGCAATCTGTCGGCGGCCGAGATCCTCGACCAGGTCTCCACCGCAGGCCAGATCCTCGCGACCGAGCAGCGGCGGCTTCGCAACGTGGTCTTCATGGGGATGGGCGAGCCGTTTCACAACGAGGAGGCACTGTGGCCAGCCCTGACGGCGTTGGTCGATCCCGCGTGGTTCCAGCTGTCGCCGCACAAGATCATGGTCTCCACCGTGGGGGTCATCGAGGGCATGCTGCGCTTTGGCGAGCGCTTCCCCCAGATGGGGCTCGCGCTCAGCTTGCACAGCGCCCGCCAGGAGGTGCGCGAGCGCTTGATTCCGCTGGCCAAGAAGTACCCGCTGTCAGCGCTTCGTCGGGCAATCGTCGAGCTCAATCGAATGCAAGATCGGCCGGTCATGCTCGAGTACTTGATGCTCGAGGGGCTGACCGACGCCGAGGATGATCTGGCCGCATTGGTGGAGTGGACCGAGAGGCTCGAGGTGCACATCAACCTCATTCCCTACAACCCCATCGAAGGGGCGCCGGGTCTCACGGGGACTCCGCTTGTGGCCTGTACTGCGTTTGCGGCCCGGCTCAAGGCGACCGGGCGAACCGCCACGGTGCGTCGCAGTCTCGGTGGCGACATCGAGGCGGCGTGCGGACAGCTGGTGCGGCGCGAGAATCTCGCCCTGGTGCGGGCGCGTCCCTGACGACCGCGGTCGCGAGACGGGCTGCTAGCCTCGACTTTGGCGGTTTTCCACGCGCCATAACACCGCCCCCGACCGCTGTGGCAGTGTTTTCGCTCCTCGACG
>JAHZJA010001467.1 GCA_022601155.1 Deltaproteobacteria bacterium
AGGTGAGCGCGCTGCGTCGCTTCATCAGGGCGGTGACGGCCCCGACCGTGATCACCACGACGGCCGGGTTGACGTTGGCGTACCACGAGGGGGAGGCCGACTCCCCCGCCATGCGCAGCACGTACTTGGGCATGCTGGCGTACAGCTGGTGCTGGACCATCCAAAAGCCACTGATGATGACGATGAGCACGACCAGCCGTCCGCGAGCGAGCACGGAGCGAAGCGCCAGCCATGTCTGGGCGAGCGATTTGCCTTGGGCCTGGCTCTTGCTGCTGCGGTAGATGAACAGCACCAGCACGAACGCGATGGCCGTCATCGAGGCCGCGAACAGGTTGAGGACGATGAGCCCCTCGTTGCCCATGCCCTCGCGCAGGGGCTTGACGATCGTCTTGCCGCCGAACGCCCCGATGTTCACCATCGCGTAGAAGATCGAGTAGCCACGGGCGCGGTTGAGCTCGGTGGTCTCGCGGGCGATCGTCCCCGTGATGACGGACTTGATGAACGAGCCGCCCACCATCACCGTCAGCATCACGGGAATGAACATCCACTTGTATCCACTCTGCGGCAGGCCGTGGAACTCCACCTCGCGGCCGTAGGTGACCAGGCCCGCGGACTGAAGCAGCGTGGGCAGCAGCCACATGCCGCCGTACCCGAGTGTCAGCAGGCCAAAGGCCACCAGCAGCGCCCGGCGGAAGCCGATCCGGTCGGCGTAGGCGCCACTGAAGGTGGGCAGCAAGTACAGGCCGGCCGAAAACACGCCCGAGACGGTCGCGGCCTCGATGTCCGTGAACGCCAGAATGCGGCTGAGGTACAAGGTGATCGCGACGAACACCCCGTACCAAGCGGCTCGCTCGAGCAGCTCGACCACGTTGGCCGTCCAAAACGCGCGAGAATGACCTCCCAGCCCCGTGTCCCGTCCTTCGTCGTGGTCCGCCATGCGTTCGGCTCCTGTCCCGTTGCCGGCCGACCCTAGCAGCACCGGGCCGGGGTCGGGGAATCGCTGGGACCGCCGCCGTCGATTTTTGGGTCACGCGTGGGGGCCGGTCCGCGTTACCATTACCGTCGATGGCGAGCCCGTCCGGTACGCTCGACGAAGCCTCAACCTGGAAGCGCTGTAGCACCTGCCGGGGCCCGATTGGCTTTGGTCGGATCTACTACGTGTGCAGCGTGTCCACCTGCAACCGCAAGCGCACCGTGTTCCGGTTTTGCGCGGTCGAGTGCTGGGAAGAACACCTCCCGTTGATGCGGCATCGAGAGGCGTGGGCGGTGGAAGAGACCGCGCCGTCGCGGGAGCAGTGGGCGGAGCAGAACGAAGGCCCCAAGCCGCAGCGTCGTCGGCCCACCACCGAGGTGGCGCCAGTGGTCGACGCGGTCCGCGAAGGCGGTGCACCGCGGCGTCGGATTCGGGTGGGGTCTGCACCCAAGCCCCCGCCTGAGCCCACCCCGGGCGAGGTGCTGGTGGTGGTCTCGCGCTTCAAGAACTACGTGAAAGAACGCTTCGGGATGAAGACGTCCGACGCGGTGATGGACGCGCTGTCCAGCCACCTGCGGTTCGTGTGCCAGCGTGCCTCCGAGAACGCGAAGGCCGACGGGCGCAAGACGCTGCTGGATCGCGATTTCGAGTTCTTGCGCGGGCGCTGAGCGGGCCGGGCGCTCTGGCCTGTGCCGGGCATGTGCGCGCGTGTGGGCACGGGAGTGATGCGTGGCGGGTGCCTGCATGACGGGCAACGCCGCACACCGCGAACGAGGATCAAAATCTCGCGGAACCGGACTGGGGAGGTGGGGGTCGTGCGCCTCGAGGCGCTTGGCCCATCCCTCACCACAATCGGAGACGCCATGAAACACCTCGGTACCC
This sequence comes from Deltaproteobacteria bacterium, assembly GCA_022601155.1. Lineage (GTDB taxonomy): Bacteria > Myxococcota_A > Polyangia > Nannocystales > Nannocystaceae > Paraliomyxa. Next base: position 1,856 of record JAHZJA010001467.1, read on the forward strand.
TCGTGTTGATGCTCGGCCTGTTGGTCGGGTTCGCGTGTATGGTCGACGACGACCGGTCTGATCTCGAAGACCGCATCGTTCAGCTCAAGCCGATCGGGCCGCAGGCGCAGTGGCCATGCTGGCCCAACTGTCCTGATCCGGCCGGCGAGTGCTTCGGCGAGTGCTTCAACGGGGTGGCCTACTGCGACCACCCCGACTGCTGCGTCGATCCCGACAACTGCCTGTGCTACGACGAGAACAGCCCCGTCTCCCAGGCTCTGTGTGATCCATCGTGCGACGATTGCTTCGGTGAGTGCATCGGCGGGTCGTACTGCGACAATCCCGAGTGCTGCATCGATGAGGGCAACTGCGTCTGCTATGCGCCCGAACACGCCATCTCGCAGGTCTTGTGCGGGCCCGCCGTGGATCTGTGTGCAGACTGCGGTGTCCTGGACACTTCGCCGGACGCTCCGCCCGTGGCCGAGCTCGAGCCCGTCGTCCTGCCCGCGGTCGATGCATGCGACATGTGCTTCGGCGAGTGCATCAATGGTGGCTACTGCGACAGTGACCCCGAGTGCTGCATCCAGCCGGACCAGTGCTTGTGCTACGACCCCTCGCACCCCATCTCGCAGATACTGTGCGGAGGAGGCTGCTTCGGCGAGTGTATCGGCGGCGGATACTGCGACGCGCCGGGCTGCTGCATCGAAGATGACAACTGCATGTGCTACGCGCCGTGGCACCCGATCTCGGAGTTCATGTGCCGCTAGCGTGATGGCTGCGCCGGGCGGTGTCGCTCGGCTCGGCCGCTCGTAGCCCTCCGGGAAGGGGGTCTCGGGCTCGGTGGGACCACGTGCGGGTGCGCTACTGCACCTGCACGTTGACCCACCACCAGTCGACGCCCTGGCGATTGTCACGCAGCACATAGAACAGCGTGGCCATCCCGTCCGGCGGGAGCTCATCGGTCACGTCGTCCTGCTCACCGGGGAGCATCGACCAGACGTTGTAGCTGACGGCGTCGTCGCTATCGTTGCCCAGCAGCGTGCCCCAGGTGCGGTACCAGTTGCCCGCGTAGAACTCGTCGCGGTCCTCGAACTGACCGTCGTCGATCGGGATCGTGTAGACCTGGAGGTCTTCGGCGGGCGCGGTGGTCTCGATGACGAGGGACTGGCCCGCGGTCACCATCAGGGTGTCACCCCGGGCCACCTCGACGCCTTCGTCGGCCGCGGCGATGCGCTCCAGATCGTCGGCGCGCAGATCGGTCTCGTCGGTCACGATCACGCGGAAGGTCTGGATCCGCGGGTGCCGGTCGGCATCGGGGACGTCGTCCTCGGAGGGAATCGGGCCCAGCGCGTCGCCCAGGCCCGCGTCGGCGGCGAGGCGAGCGATGGCGGCGTCGGGGCCGATGGAGGCGCGCTGCACCGACACCAGGCACTCGGTGGGCAGGGGCTCCTCACCGAGCACGGCCTGGGCGCAACGCTCGGTGTCGCCAGCCTCGGGACGGTGACCGATCATCGTCAGCTCGAGGTCTCCTCCGAGGAAGAAGTTGAAGTCGAGCGGGACCTGCATCGAAGGCTCCGATGGGGTCCCTCCGGTCACCCGGCACGGCGCGGGGATCTCGGGCAGTGCCCCCGACTCGGGGTCGAGCGCCGCGAAGTCGACGGGAGGACAGTCCTCGATGTCGTCGAGCACCAGCGGCAGCTCGCCGGACAAGCACGCGAAGATGCCCTCACCTGGCTGCAGGGGGCACGCCAGCCACAGGGGCTCGAGCTCGGTCTCGATGCGCTCCGATGTCAGCGGCCCCTGGTCGTCCACGATGAACGGCACCACGCGAATCGCCTCCACGGGGAGCGCCTCGGCGCGGATGGCCTCGTCCTCGGGGGCCGCCGGGTCGACCACCTCCACGCGCATCGCCAGCGGCCGCACATTGATGATCCGCTCGGAGATCGGCAGGTCCATCGCACACGCGGTGCCCAATCCGGGCAGCAGCAACGACGCGAGGGCGAGACGACGAACGGACATGATCAAAACTCGATCTTGGTTCCCACCGAGGGAATGATGGGCAGGCCTGCGACAGGGCTGCGGCCGGAGAAGTCGTAGCTGTAGTTCCAGAACTCGGTGTTCTGTCGGTTGTAGACGTTCTGGACGTCGAGGTAGAGCGTCAGGCTCGCTCGCTTCCAGGTCCACTTCTTGTCGACGCGCAGGTCCAGCTGGTGGAAGGCCGGGAATCGGTCGGAGTTGGTGGTGCCGTTGACCGGGACGTAGAAGTCGCCCGACGCGTCGTAGACCGAGCCCGTGATCGGGGTGTTGGGGTTGCCCGAGACGAGTCGGAATCGGGCACCTGCCTGCCACCCCTTGGGCAGCTTGACCACGCCGATGAGGGTGAGGAGGTGGGTCTGGTCGAAGTCGAAGACCTGGTAGTCGTCGCTCGGGGTGGCGCGCCGCTCACTTCGCGACAGCGTGTACGCCAGCCAGCCGAAGAACCGCCCGGTCAGCTGCTTGCGGAGCAAGACCTCCAGGCCGTAGACGCGCCCGGTCTGGGTGTTGGCGAACAGCTCCGGGCCCACCGTGCCGTCGTCGCGACGCACCAGATCGAAGGAGCTGGTGCTCTGATCCCAGATGTAGTTGAAGAAGGTGGTGGTATCGAGGCTGATGCCGTACTCGAACGCCTGCGACACGCCCAGGCTGTTCTGCCAGCCACGCTGCAGCCGCAGCTGCGGGTTGCCGAACTGCTGGCTGGTCTCGACCGCCTGCGGAGCCTGGGTGTAGATGCCCGTGCCGCCCTTGAGGGTGGTGCGGTCGGCGATGTCCCAGGCGAAATTGACCCGCGGGTCGAAGAAACTCTTGCGGTCGGGCTGGGTGTAAAAGCCCAGCCGGGCTCCGGGGTACAGCGTGAACGAGTCGGTCACGCCCAGGCTCACCGTGGAGTACAGCGCGGGCACGGCCAGCGCGTCGTCGACCGAGCTGCGGATGTCTCCGGTTCCGCTGCCGCTGCCCGGGGTGGGCAGCGCGGGTGCCTCGACATCCACCTCGAACCAGGTCCCGATGTACTCGGTGCCCACGCGGAACGAGCTGCGCTTGCCGATCTTGCGCTCGACCTCCGAGCGCAGCGAGACGTTGTGGGAGCGCAGGTCGAAATCGAAGAACTGACCGATGCCGAAGGTGATGAACTCCAGCCGATACGAGGGGGTGATGAGAAACCGCCAGGGTCCGCTCTTGCGCTCGTAGGCGAGGTCGAGGCGGTGGAAGAACTGCGCCGTCTCGAACTGATCGCGGTCGTCCGGCTCCACCTCGTTGGGGTCGGCGGCGACCACCGTGGTGCGGTCGTCGGAGCCGAAGGCGCGGAACGTGAACATGCCGCCCGCGACCGGATAGTCGAACAGCGCCTGGTAGTCGTAGTAGCGAGGCGCGATCGTCAGGTCGAGGCCGGCGTCGTCGGGGATGAACACCGGGAGCAGGAAGTCGATGTAGGATCGCCGCCCCGACAGCGCGAAGGAGCCCTTGCCCACGGGCCCTTCCACCAGCACCCCGGTGTCGAACACGTCGCTGTCGATGTAGCCGTGGTAGCCGTCGCGCCGACCGGCCCGGGGCTGCACCGCGATGATGCCGCCGATGGCGTCGCCATAGCGGCTGTCGAAGTTGCCCGGGACGAAGTCGATCTGCTGGAGGATGTCGCTGTTGAAGACCGAGGTCAGCCCACCAAAGTGGAACAGGGTGGGAATCTCGTGGTGCCCCAGGTAGACGGCCGAGTCGTTGGGCCCCGTGCCGCGAATGGCGAGCAGGCCGATGCCGAACGGCGCCCGCGCCACGCCGGGGAAGTTCTGGATCGACTTGAGGGCATCGCCCTGCGTGCCGGGCAGCACGCTGATCTCCTCCGCCGTGATCGTGCGGCGTGCGACCTCCTCTCGCCCCGCCCCTTCGGTGACCACCACCGTGCGATAGGGATTGGTCTCTAGACGGGGCACGAAGTAGCGCACCGAGATCGACTGGTCGGCGGCGAGGGCTTCGACGAACTCGATGCGGTCGTAGCCCTGCGCGAGGACGATGACGCGGACCTTGCCGCCGCCCGGGATGCCCCGCAGCTCGAACTTGCCCTCTTCATCGGTGAGCCCGCCCGACTCCCACTCGGGGACGGCGGCAATCTCATAGTTGGTCTTCTTGACCTCGCCGACCTTGGCGTCGGCGGAGGCGGGCACGGCCACGACGCGGGCGCCTTGAATCGGGGTGCGCTGCCCTGCCTCGAGCACCGTGCCGAACACGCGGACGGGGCCCTCGTCTTCGTCCTCGGTCGTCGCCTCGTCGTCGTCCGGGTCGGCGGCGGCGGGATCGATCTCGTCTTGGACAGGCTCGGGCTCGGGTTCCGGCTCGGGCTCGGGCGGTGGCGGTGGCTCGAACGGAATGGTCAGCCGCTGCATCACCTCGACCGGACGCCCATCGAGCGTCGCCGCGGTGTACCGAAGCGCCGCGACCGTATCGAGGGCCAGCTTGTCGAGCTCGGGATGGAGTGCGGCCACCACCGAGAGGTTCTTGGGGACGCCGTCGGTGCCGATCGTCAGCTCGACCGTCACCGAGCCCGCAGGGGGTTGCTCCTGCTGGGCGAGCGCGGCCGGGTAGTCGATGGTGGGATTGTTGAGCAGGGTCGGGGGAACGAGGCCCGCGGCCGGGGCTGCGGCCTCCGGTTCGACGATGATCTCGGCGGCCGAGACTGTGGAGCCCAACCCCAGCTGCGCGAGCACAGCCACGAGCAACACCCCGAGCCCAGCGCCTCGGCGTCGCCGAGTTCGGGGGCGACGAAGGCCGGCGTCGGAGGTGCCGACGGAGGGTGGACGAAGGCGCGCCACGAGGAGCGGCGGAACTCTATCAGGCTCGGTTTCGTTGGCAATAAGATTCTGAAATCAAAAGGAAATAGTTCAGAGCGTCCCGATGTGCAACGCTGGGTCGTCGCGTCCTCGCACCCCCCGGGATTCCACGGCCGCCACCATCGTCGCCGCCGTATGCGGTGGCGTGCGGTGAGCGGCTCCATCTGCCTGTCTGTGGATCGCGTCGTCGGGTGAGACGAGGGCTCGCGGACGCTCAAGGGCGCACGCGGTGTTTGGCAAGCCAGGCGTTGGTCTCGTCCAGGGCGCTGCGCTCGCTGTCGCCTGCCTGCGCGTACGTGTCTCTGGCCTGCGCGGCCAGGGTGAGGGCGTCGGGCCGTCGAGCGGCCGTGGCCCACAGGGCGCGGGCGAGCACGAACTGGGCCTCGGCGAGCACCGTCGCGGGGAGCGGTGCCTGCTCTCGAATGTCCATGGCCCGCTGCGCGAACTGCTGGGCCTCTCGATACCGTCGCTGCGCCAAGCTCACCCGGGCCAGACCGACCAGAGGATAGGACAGCCGCGGGTAGCTGGGGCCCAGGCCAGCCTCCCAGATCTCGACGGCGCGCAGAAAGTGGGCCGTCGCCTCGTCGAGGCGTCCCAACTTGCGCAAGGTGCTGCCGAGGTTGAAGTGTGTGGCGCCCACCGTGGGGTGCTCCGGGTCCAGAGAACGCTCCACCATCGCCAGCACCTGTTGCTGCATCTCGCTCGCTTCCAGAGTCTTGCCTTGCGTGTACAGCACGTTGGCGATGTTGCCCATGGTCTGTGA
>JAHZJA010001468.1 GCA_022601155.1 Deltaproteobacteria bacterium
GCCGCGGCTGCGCCTTCAGCTGTGCGCGCAGCTGGTCGAACCCGCCGTGACCCAGGCCGACGAACGTCCGCTGCACCACGCCGGGAATGTCGGCGATGGGCTCCGGACGGTAGGGCTGATCATCGACATCGAAGGCCGTCCTCCACCGCGTACTGTCACGCGCCACCTCGATGGTTCCGGCGAGCATGCCTTCGATCGTCGCGTCGGGAGCAGCAACTTCGGCGGGCGTGCGGCCCCGCGCATCTCGAGCGTTGGGATCGGCCCCCTTGCGCAGCAACATCTCGACGATCAACACCGAGCCACGGGCGGCGGCCGCGTGCAGGGACGTGCTGCCTTCGGGCTCCGGGCTGCGCGGGTCGGCCCCGTTGCCGAGCAGCAACCCCGCGGTCTGCTCCACCACCCCGAGCGTGGGCAGCTCGAACGCGGCGCGGAGCGGTGATGGGATCGAGGTCGGCCGTTCCGGATTGGGACTGGCCCCCTCGGCGTACACGCGCCAAAGCTCGCGGCCGTGTCCACCGCGGACCCCCGCGTGCATGCTGGTGCCGCCCAGGGCGTGCTGGGCATCGACCGTCGCCGGCTCGGCCTTGGCCAGGGTCGTGAGGCGGTCCCAGTCTCCCAGCCAAGCGCTCTCCACGACATCGGGACGGTAGCCGTGAGCCACCAGCAGCGCGGCGATGGACGGGTGGCCAGCGAGCAGGGCCACGGTGAGCCCGCTGCGGTCCCGCTCATCGCGCGCGTCGATCGCATCCGGTCGCTCGCGCAACACCGCTGCGACCGAGGCGATGTCACCGCGCTCGATCAACGCGAACAGCGAGGCAGGTTGGTTTGGTGCCACCGCGGCCTCCGAGGCGGGGGTGACGGTGGGGCTGGAGCTGGACGTGGTGGCCGCGGCGCACGCGGGCAGCAGCACGCCCAGCCCCGCGAGCATCGTTCGGCGGGTGGTCGGCATTTCGACGCCAACCATGCGTCTACGGGGCGCTCGCGGGTGCCGAGCAAACTCTGAGCAAACCCTGAGCGGACCGCAGTACCGACCTCGGCGCGCGAAAACTACGTCTTGCCCCCGCGCCTGTGCGTCAGCAACGCCGACCGACCACACCGAGCCTTCCGCTGCGAGCGGACGGGCTCACGTTCCCGTGGCGTGTCGGGATGCCGTCAGCTGCGGCGCTCGCCGAGGCGTGGCGCCAAGGGACACCGGGCATGCGTCGAGCAGCCCGCGGTGCTGTCATCCATCGCCCCGAGAAGACAGGGGGCAAGGGTCGTCGCGAGGGCGATCGCTAGGGCGCGGGGTCGCGGCAAACAATGCCGTCGGATTGCTGATTGGGGACCGGGTAGTTGTCGCACAACCGGTCGAGCCACTCACCCGACCACGCGAACATCACGGCGCAGTCCTGGTTGCCAAAGTTGTCCGGCTGAAACGAGGCCCACAGCTCGAACTCCACGGGGGTGTCGTCGCTCCACTCCCACTGCCCCTCTCGCCGACGGTCGTTGAAGCCGATGAATGCATACTCGACACCGGGCACATCCTGCATGAGGTAGCGGATCGCATCGTTCTCGTAGTCGCTGTCGATGCTCGCGACCTGGGCACCCCGCCCTTGGCATGTGGCCGCCCCCTCGTTCCACGTGGTCACGCCCACACAGATGTAGTAGGCGATGCCGCCCTGCTCACGGCCCACACAACCGTTGCAGACGCCATCGTTGGTCAGAGCCCACTCGTCGGCCTTGCCGTCGCAGTCGTTGTCGACGAAGTCGCAGATCTCGTCGGCACCCGGATAGGCCGTGGCCACGTCGTCGTTGCAATCGCCACCCACTGCGACGTGACCGAGCGGAGCCTCGCAGGCCTCGACCGCCTGGTCGTCATCGCCGAACCCGTCACCATCGGAGTCGAGCAGCCAGATCGTGGGACGCTCGCATGCCGGAGGCACCTGACCGGTACCGCTGGCCTCGGCGCCCGAGGTTCCATCCCCGCCCGAGGTCGTGGTGCCATCGAGGCTCGCGGTGCTGCCAGACTCCATCGCGCCGGTCGTGCTGCCGTCGCCTTCGCCCTCGCCCCCCGAGCCGACGCCGTTGGCATTGAGGGCGCAGGCCGTGCTCAACCCCAGCGACACCATGCACCCGTACTGCCTCACGATTCTCACCGGAGGAAAACCTTAGAACCGACCTGCGGACCTCGCAAACAATGAGTCGATTCGAGCTGCGCCCGATGAGCGCCCTCGCGCCTGCCTCCGACGCGACACCACCCAGTCGGTGCACGAGCGCCGTGCCGGATGAACGAACGGGGAGCCCACAACGGTCCGCGGGCCGCTCGTGCCGGGCGAAATCAACACCCGCTGACCCGGCGCAGGCTTCGCCACACCAGCCGATGTCCGAAGGCGCCCTCTACCCCTCGTTCATGCCCCATCGGGAGCGATCGCGCGTGCGAGTGTGACCACCGCGTAGGCCACCGCCCGCCCCCGGGTGGGGTTGCGATACCCGTGGTTTTGGTCGCCCCGAAACACCACGACATCGCCCGGCTCCAGCCTCCACCGCTCGCCTGCAGCACTGAGCTCCAAGGCCCCGCTCTCGCACGTCAGGTACTCGCGGGTCCCCGGCGTGTGCGGCACGCCGGCCATGGACGCGCCTGGGGCCAGCTCCATCCGCTCGAGCTCCATGCCCGCGATGGGATCGGGCAGCAGCCGTCGCACGTTGACCTTGCCGCGACGGCGGAGTGGAAGCTCACGCGCTTTGTACAGCCGGGCGACAGCCCGCGGCGGCCCGACCAGCTCCTCGAGCGAGACTTGTAGTGCTCCGGCCACCTTCATCAAGACCGACAGCGTGGGATTGGCCGCGCCCGACTCGAGATTGGCCCACGTCGGGCGCGGCAACGCGGCGACCTTGGCGATCTGATGCTGGGTGAGACCCCGGGCCTCGCGGAGTTGCTTGATGTTGAGCGCGAGGTTGTGGGCGGGCTCGTCGGCCATGACGTCACGATGACATGATGTTGATGAGTCGTCACCACGGATGATATTTCATCGGAAGCGGTTCACAGTGAGATCGACATGGCCCTCCATGCCCGACGACCCTTGCCCTGCTCGAGAGGCAGGGGCGGGCGCTCCGGCTCGCGTGGTGAGAGCCTACGGTCAGCGCGACGCGGTCCCCCGTGTCGACGCCGCGTCAGCGGACGGTCAGCGCGACGCGGCTTCCCGGTCGACGCCGCACGAGCTCCGATCGACCCGACACGAGCCCCCTGGTTTTGCACGGCACGAGCCCCCGGTCGGTGCCGCGCAAAGCCCCCGGACACCGCGAAAACCCGGGCCTTGCCGCCTCGTTCCCAGGTCCGCGTCCCCTCAGCCCACGGCCCGAAGAGCTCACGCGGGAGAAGCGTTATTCACGCCGAATCGTGTTTAGCGACCGATTTTACTCACCCCCTGCAAAAAAGCGCTTGCTCTACTCCAGGTTCGATCCGTAGTACGTACCGGTCGGTATATGGCGATCAGCGCAAGTGACGCAGTCTGTGCGAACCCCGAACCCAAGACCCCCGACGGGTTGCGGGAGCGGATCTTGGCGGTGGCGGTCCGGATGTTCGCGCAGCGGGGTTTCGCCGCCACTTCCACCCGTGAGGTCGTCGAGGCAGCCGGCTGCACCAAGCCCGCGCTCTACTACCACTTCACCAACAAGGAAGGCCTCTTCCGCGAAGCGGTGGCCGCGGCCCGAGCCCGGCTCGACCGCGTGGATGCGGAGGCCTGCTGCGGTAACGGCTCGTTCCGACTCGGTCTGCTGCGCGCGTTCGAGTTGCTGGGCGAGCAGGTCGCCAACCGCCCCGACGACATCCGGCTGCTGTTCCGCGCCGAGGCGATGTCGTGGGACGACAGCGATCTGGTCGACACCCGCTCGGTCCGCCGTGCGCACCTCGATCTGGTCGAACAGATGATCCGCCAGGGCGTGACGGCCGGAGAGCTCCGCGCCGATCTACCCGTCGAGCACGCCGCCATCGCCCTCGTTGGGGCGCTTCACTTCCAGCTCCAGCTGTGGCTCGATGGCCACGGGCTGGCCCCCGACTTCGGCGAGCGAATCCTCGGGATCTACCTTCAAGGAGCCGGCCGATGACCCCCCGTCATGGCGCGCTCATCCTTGCGTTGGCGAGTGCCTGCACCGCTGCCTCGGGTGAGCAACCCCAATCATCCGATGAGACCTCCCCCGCGGAGCGCTCCACCCCCTCGGCTCAGGCCACCTGGGTGGAGGCCGCGACCCTCCAGCGTTCCACCACCACCCTCGAGCTGTCGCTCCCGGGCGAGGTCGAGGGCTCGCGCGAGGCCACGATTGCCGCTTCGCAGGGTGGCTTCGTCGAGGCCGCCCACGTCCAGATGGGCGACACCGTCCGCAGGGGGCAGCTGCTGTTCGCGGTGGACAGCTCGC
>JAHZJA010001469.1 GCA_022601155.1 Deltaproteobacteria bacterium
CAACCCCGCCGTCGAGGCTGGATGCGTCGGCTGCTCGAGCAAGTGCGCGACGACGGCTCGGGAACGCTGACCGAGCGTGTCCTCGAGGTGCTGCGCTTCGTGGGCGGCTCCCGCCCCCAGACCGCTCCTCCTGCCGCCGATACCCCCGTCGACAGCGGCACCATCGTCCAGCTGGTGTTCGGGACCTACGTGGGGTTGGTGCGCCAGGCCCCCGCCCGCGGCGAGTCGGACGAGACCCATCGGGTTCGACGCGATGCACTCACCCGCTTGGGTGGGCTGGCCCGACGCCCGCAAGTAGGACGACCCGCGGTGTTGCCCGTGCTGCGACGGGCCCTGTCCGACCCGCACCACTTGGTCCGCAAGGCCGCCCTCGTCACGCTGCGCGAGCTGTATGGCGACGGCGACACCACCCCGCTGGGCCTGGCTCTGCACTCGCAAGCGGCCGATGTGGGTCGCGGGGCGGTGGACGAGCTGGTGGCCATGGCCAAGGCCGAGCACGCCGAGGCACGAGCCCTGGTCGTGCGCGCGGTGGATGCTCCCAACGCGGAGGTCCGCAACCACGCGGTCATGATGATCCAGCAGCTGTTCCCCTCGGGCAGCCTCGAGCCGTGGCTCGTCGCCCTGGGCAGCCGTCACACCGATGTCCGACTCTCGGTCGTCGACAGGCTCGTGGACTCTGCCGATCCTCGGGTGGATGAGGCCTTGCGCCGCGCGCTGGAGAGCGACCACGAAGACCTTCGACTGCGCGCCGCCGAGGCCCTCGCGGCGCGTGGCGAGGCGCGAACGGTCGACGTCCTCGCCGCATTCTTGCGCCGCGAGGACGGCCGGGTCGCCAAGCGGGCACTGTCCGCCCTGGTCGCGCTGGCCCATGCCCGCCCCGACGGCACCGAGGCCAAGAAGGCCGCGGCGACGGCCGTGGCCGCCCGGATCGAGGACGACCCCGACAAGACCGCCGATCGTTCGGCGCTCATCGACGCGCTCGCGCGGGTTGGCCACGTCGCAGGCGAGGCCGTGCTGCGCACGCTGCTGCGGGACGACCAGGGTGCGATCCGCATGCGGGCCTTCAATGCCCTGGTGGGTCTGGCCCGCCATCCCACCGAGGGACCGCGACGACTGCCCAGCGGCGGCTCGCGGGTGCGCTACCAGGACGAGCAGGTGCTCCGGTACCTGGCCGATGGTGCGAGCAATCCCGATGTGGACCTGCGCGCCCGCACGATCGCCGTGCTGCGTGACGTCGATGATGCTGGCGCCGAGCCGTTGCTGGCCCGGCTGCTCGAAGATCGAGAGGCCGATCTGCGCGTCGCCGCCTGCGAGGCCTTTGCCTACCGAGCCGAGCACGTCGAGGGCGCTTCCCTCGAAGCCCTCGCCCTGGCCCTCCGCGAAGGTCGGCGCGAGCTGGTGCTGCCCGCCGCCGATGGGCTGGCCCAACGCCGCCGACCCGAGGCGTTCCAAGCCCTGCTGCTGGTGCTCAAGGCCGCCGAGCAGCCCGAGCGAGAGCGTGCGCTGCTCGGTCTGGGTACGCTGGGCGATCGCCGAGCCCTCGAAGACATCGAGCCCCTGCTCGACCCCGACGTGGAGCTCACCGATGAAGACCGAGCGCTGGCCCCCACGGCCATCGAAGCCCTCGGCCGCATCCTGCCCCACCTCGACCGAGACGAGGAGCAGACGCGGATCCGGGCGTTGGTCGAGCGGACCGCCCGCGAGGGTCCATCCAACCTCCGAACCCGAGCCCTCACCGGGCTGCGCCATGCAGGCGACGAGCGCAGTCGCAGCGTGCTGGAGGCCGCGGTCGCCGACCGCTTCGAGGATGCCGCGGTGCGACAGCACGCCATCCGCGAGCTGGGCGAGCTCCGTGACACCGCAGCCGAAGCGGCCCTGGCCGAGGCGCTCGACGATGATGCACGCAACGTGCGTCGCGAAGCGGTCGCTGCCCTGCGCAAGCTGTTCGAGGGCCAGACCACCCGCACCAACCTCTTGGCCCTGCGTAGCCGTCACGCCGACATCTCGGCCCCGGCCGCGAGCTTCCTCGCTGGCCATGGAGACCCGATCACCCTGGTCGCGCGCATGGGTGAGATCGACGATGCGGACGTCCGCCGTCGGCTCCGTCGCGGCCTGGTCCGCCGTAGCGAGTGCCCCAACGACTCGGTCCGCGCGCTGCTGACCACGCCCGCCGCCCGTGCCGATGCGGCATGGCTCGCGGGTGCCTGTGGAGAGCGAGACCTCGCCCCCGCCGTCCACGATGCGGCCAACGCCGCGGCCGAAGGCTGGCAGCAGACCTACGCCGCCGCCGTCACCCACGACGTGGAGGTCCGGGCACGGCTCGCAGTCCACACCGAGGCGTGGCGCGCCAGCCTCTGGGCCAGCCGCCGTCTTGGCGGGGCAGGCAGTACCGTCGCCGCCCGGACTGCGCTGGCCAGCACCGAGGTGCCCGCCGTTGTCCGTCGCGAGGCCTTGCGACTGCTGTCCGAGCACGGCGACGACTCCGACGTCGACCGGGCCCAGGCGCTGCTGTCCGATACCGACGCCGGTGTTCGAACGGCAGCGGCACGGCTGGTGAGCACCCGAGCCCCCGAGCGCTCGGCCGCAGTCGTCCAGTCGCAGACGGTCGCCGATGCGGCCGCCATCGGCCCCGTGGCAGCGGCCGCACTCGAGCACTCCGCTGCGGCCGTGCTCGCCTCCACCTCCGCGCGCTCGATCGTCTTGCCCGCGGCTCTGGGCGGCCGCCGGGTTACGGAGCTCAGCGCCCTGGCCTCGACATCGGGCAAGGACCCCGGCCGACTCACCGCCATCGGTAGCCTCGGCCGCCTGGGTGGCGACCCGGCCCGCACCACCCTCGAGGCGATCCTCGGGAAGTCGTCCGAGCCCGAGGTCGTCCGCAAGGCCGCCTTCCGGGCGCTGCGAAGGCTGCAGCGGGGACAGGCCCGCGCCGCCGCGCTGACAGCTTCGACCTGATCCCCTGTCGCGCGGACGCGATCGCCAACCTCGGGGCTGGCGATCGCAGTCATCGGGCACGGAGGCGGCGCATGCCTCAGCTCGAGCTCGGCTCTGCGGCCATCTGGCGGGCCTCGTCGCGAATACGAGCAGCCCAGGTCTCGAGACCGGCCTCGGTCAACGTCGCCAGGGCTGGATCTTCGGCCGAAGTCGCGAGCGCCTGGTTGAGCTTCTTCCGCGCGCGGTGCAGACGGCTCATCACCGTG
>JAHZJA010001470.1 GCA_022601155.1 Deltaproteobacteria bacterium
CTCGTTGTTGGCGCCCGGGCGACCCACGCGGACGTAGGCCTCGTCATTGTCGACGAACGTGTTGCTCGCCTCGATCTCGTCGATCATGTTCGGTGAGACCTTGATCGTCTGACGGTTGTCTTCGATGCGGTTGTTGGCGAAACCGGTCATGTTGGCGCCGCCAAAGGAGGTCAGCGCGGCGCCATCACTGGCGCGGATGGTGCTGTCGGACATCTCGAGCCTGGACTGTTCGGCGAGCCACACCGCAGCCACGGACTCCCCCGATCCGTTCCAGCCGTCGGAGCCGCCGTTGGCGACCTCGCAGTGGCGCAGGATGTTGGCGCTGTCGTTGGACGCGAACGATATGCCCTGCCAGTACCCCCGCTCGTCCTGGATCCCACGCAGCACGATGGGTGCTTCGGCCGTTCCTTCTGCCGTCAACGACCCGGCCGTCGCCACCGAGAACTCGGCGTCTTGTGGCATCTCGATCTCGAGGCCGGGGCCGACCCCCAGGGCGCCTTCGATGAAGGCGTTGCCGGTCAGCTGCAGCGGGACCCCGGGATCGATCCACTGCGCATCGTCGGCCAAGGTTCCGCCCTCGACCTGCACCACCGCCTCGGTGTTGGTGGTCAGGGTGTTGTCGGCGGCGATGCCCTCCACGCCGTCGAGGCCCACCGCCACTGGGACCGCGCAGTCCTCGATGACGGTCGTGGCGAGCGTGAACTCGGCCCCGGGGCTCGCGGTGAACCCGAATCCGCCTGCGCCGCTGATCTCGCTGTTGCTCACCTGCAGTCGCGACGAGGGATCGAGCGCAACGGCATCGGCGGCGGCGTCCTCGATCCGGACCCAGTCGAGCTGGTTCTCCGAGCTGGCCGCGCCCGACAGCTGGATCCCCGACCAGCCTTGCCCCTGTGCGGAGGTCATCAGGACCGGGGCGTCGACGGTGCCGACCGCGACCAGCACCCCAGATCCAAACACCTGCAGCCCGGTGTTGGCACCGAAGTAGAGCTGGGCATCGGGTGACAGCTCCAACCGGCTCTCGAGGAACAACAGCGTGGAGACTTCGTAGCAGCCGGCCGGCAACGTGGCGTCGGTATCGATGTCGGTCTGCTCCAGCGGGGCACAGTCACCGGGGACGCCCCCGGTCGAGTCGGCTCCGTCCGAGGCACCCGTGTCGTTGCCGTCGGTGCCGTCGGTCGTGGCGTCGCCCAAGTCCGGCAGTGTGCAGCCCGTCAGCAGCAGCAGTGCGCCGATGGCAGGGGTCAACAGGTTCGAAGGAGTGCGGCGAAGGTCATGCATCAGTGAATCACTTCCGAGAGGGGGCACCTCGTGCGGTGTTGGGCCGGGTAGTCCGGGCCTCGGCCGCCGTGATCACGGATGGGCGCTACTTTTTTGTTGGCCCCAGGTCCGGCGGAGGCCGGCCGGGGTTTCCCCGATTCAGAAGCTCGGGCACACGTTGGGCGTGGGCGGGTCTCCGAACATCCACGTGGGGGCGGCGCTGGTCCGTCGCAGCGAGTCGTTGTCCGGTGGATTCCCCAGCATCGGGTCGACGATTGCCCCAGTGGAATCGCGATAGCCAGGGGCGTTGGTGGAGCCGTAGATCACGACATCGAGCGGTACTTCACTCACATCGATGTCCATGGGGTTCAGGGTGAACAGGCCGACCGCCCCCTGCCCGCTGTCGAGGTTCGGGTTGAGGTTGACCGCTTGGTCGTAGACGGGGTCGGCGTTGCTGGGGTCGCTGGCAGGGCCGCCGACTACCCAGCATTGCCCCGAGGGGACGGTGCCCACCAGGTCGAGTGTGCCGTCGTACCCGCGCTCGTCGCCCCATGCGAGGATAAATGCGTCCAGGTCGACGGGGTCCGGGCAGGGGTTGAGCAACACGACCCACTCGCGTTCGTCGTCGTTGCCGCTGAGGCCGGTGAGGGCCTCGACGATGATGGGGATGCAATCTCGAGGCTCGCCGCTGCTGTCGCTCGAGCTGCCCGTGCCTTCACCCCGACCGGTGCTCCCTCCAGAGCTGTCGGGGTCGGGGGTACTGGTGGTGCCCCGGGGATCGGTCGTCCCGGATGTCGTGGGAGCGGGGCCGGAGCCCGCCCCGCCCGAGCCGCGCCCGGTGGTCGAGGTCGAAGCGGGGGCGGCCGAGGTTGTCCCGCTGGCATCAGCCACCGACGCGTTCCCAGCGGAACCGAAGCCGCTCGCATCCAAGTTGCAGGCTGTCGTAGCGATGCCGAGTGCGATCGTGCCGAGCCTCATCCAGCGCATGCACGGCAGTGTTAGCATGACGGACGAGGCCGGCTCGGCCCGCCGTACCAACCTGGTGGCGGGCCTTACGTCGTGAACGGTGACGTGGAGGTCGATGGCGTCGAGCCGCGCGCGGGGTGTCTCAGCTGGCCGCCTCGAGGGCCTGCCGAAAGGCCGTGAATGCGCGGTGGACCCGAACCCGCATGGCCCCGGGACTCACGCCATACTCGTTTGCGAGGGTACAGGGACGTACGTCGTCGAGCTTGGTCAGCCTGACCAGCGCCCGCTGATCATGGTCGAGATTGGCCAGTGCGTTGTCGACCGCCTCGCGTGCCCGCTGTTGCTGGCGTCGCGACTCCAATGCCGTCTCGGGATCGGGCCGGGGATCTTCGTTGGCCTCGCGCTCGACCGTGGGTCCGCGGTTGTTGCTCGCCTCGCTGCGAACGTGGTCGTAGGCGACGTTACGAGCGATCCGCATGTACCAGGCGACCACCGCGAGGTTGGGGTCGCGGCCGCGTGGTTCGAACCGGCGTCGGGCCTTGTGCGCCCGGAGCAGCGTGTCCTGGATGACGTCGTCGATGGCGGCGTCGTTGCCACACAGCGGCCGGAGCAGGCACCGGAGCCGCCGACGAAGCTGCGGGTACATCGACGCAAACGCCTCGTCGTC
Source organism: Deltaproteobacteria bacterium (assembly GCA_022601155.1). Classification (GTDB taxonomy): domain Bacteria; phylum Myxococcota_A; class Polyangia; order Nannocystales; family Nannocystaceae; genus Paraliomyxa. Next base: position 2,891 of record JAHZJA010001470.1, read on the forward strand.
ACCGTCGCAATAGCGCCGCATCAACATGGCCAACGCCGGCCGTGAACTCCCCCGTGTCATCAGTGTCGCGATGGTCAATCCTCTTCCCCCACCCCGAAGACGGTGGGAGCCGGCACCGCGAGCACGCCATTTTCCTTCGGTTGTACGAACGACCTCTGGCTGCGGTTTCGAGTGTGTACGGCCGCGCAGGCGTGGTCGTGGGGGCAGCCGGCCCGCAGCGGTTGGGGTCGGGCAACCCCGGGTCCTGGCGCACGCGACTCGCCGTCGACCCGAGGCGGCAAGGACGGCGTGGGTGGCCGTGGTGGCTTCGCGGCCGAGGGGGGTGCGCCGCGTGCTCGAGTTCCACACGGACGCCCTCGGCATCGACCGCGCCACGCTCGACCAGGTGTGATCACGGGTCGATTGGGTCCGCGACGAACTCGATGGTCATCGGGCGGCGATACGCACCGACAAGGATGAACTGGCGGAGATCCTCGCTGCGGCTGACGTCGACCAGGCCCGTGTGGCGGGCATGGTTGCCCGCCTTCATGGTCGCGCACGACAAGCTCGCGTCGCTCTGCGGCCCGGAGGCCATGGAGGGTTGGTGCTTCCGGGTTCTGGCGCGCCGCTCCGCCAATCATCGACGGTGGATGGCCGTGCGGACACGCTTGGTCCGTACGTTCGTGTCCGAGCCGACCGCGCCCTCGCCAACCCCCGAGCCCACGCTTCGCGCTCGGATCGGGGCGGCGATGGATGGGCTGTCCGAGGGGCAGCGGATGGTCTTCGTGCTCGTCTACTTGGAGGGGTTCACGCTGGACCAGGCCGCGGGGCTGCTGGGCAAGGCGCCGGGAACGGTCCGCACGCACCTTCATCGCGTGCTCGCAGCACTGCGCGCC
>JAHZJA010001471.1 GCA_022601155.1 Deltaproteobacteria bacterium
AAGCCCGTCGGATGCCTCCCCGCGACTCGCTCGCCGCGCAGTCCGCCGCGAGAGCCTCGCGGCGTCGAGCACCCGCATCGAGACGGAGCGCCGAGTGCTGTGGGTCACGCCTAGTCGAGCGGCTTGGCCATCGTGACGAACTCCTCCGCGGAGGTCGGATGAATACCCACCGTCGCATCGAACTGGGCCTTGGTCGCACCACATCGCAACGCCACACCAAAGCCCTGGATGATCTCTCCCGCATCGGGCCCCACCATGTGCACGCCCAGCACCCGGTCGGTGTCGCGGTCGACCAACAGCTTCATCATCGTCCGCTCTTCCCGCCCGGGGAGCACGTGCTTCATCGGTCGGAAGTTCGTCCGATACACGTCCACGTGCTCATGCTTGGCGCGGGCTTCTTTCTCCGTGAGCCCCACCGTGCCCACTTGCGGCTGCGAGAACACGGCGGTCGGCACCACTTGGTGATCGATCTCGGTGGGGTTGTCGTTGAACAGGGTCTCCGCCATCGCTCGGCCGTCTGCGATCGCCACCGGGGTCAGGTTCAGCCGCGTGGTGGCGTCACCGATAGCGTAGATGCTGGGCACCTGGGTCCGCGACCACTGGTCGACCTCGATGGCGCCGTGCCCGTCCATCACCACGCCGAGCTCGGCAAGGCCCAGCCCCGCCGTGTTGGGACGCCGCCCCGTCGCCCACATGAGCACATCGGCCTCGTGCTCTTGGTCGCCACGGCACCGCACCACAACGCCATCGCCCTTGCGCTCGACCGATTCGATGTCGGTGTGGCTCTTGATCTCGATTCCCCGACGCTTCATCTCCTCGGCCAGGGCCGCGTGCACGTCGTCATCGAAGCCACGGAGCACGTTGTAGCCGCGCAGCAGCATCGTCACCTGCGAGCCCGCGCCTGCGAAGATCCCAGCGAACTCGACCGCGATATATCCGCCGCCCACGATCACGATCCGACGCGGAATCTCCTTCAGGTCGAGCGCTTCGTTGGAGGTGATGCCCAGCTCCGCCCCGGGCGTCGGCGGAATGAACGGCCATCCTCCCGTCGCCACCAGGATCCGCTCGGCGGTGTAACGCGTGCCATCGACATCGACGGTATGCGGATCCACCACGGTGCCACGCCCCTCGATGATCTCCACCTTGGCGTTGCCCAGCATCCGCAAGTAGACCCCGTTGAGGCGGTCGAGCTCCGCGTCCTTGGCCTCGATGAGCCGCGCCCAGTCCAGCGAGGTCTCCCCCACCGTCCAGCCGTACCCGGCCGCGTCTTCCAGCTCGTCGCGCAGGTGCGAGGCGTAGACCAGCAACTTCTTGGGCACACAGCCCCGAAGCACGCAGGTGCCCCCTACGCGGCTGGACTCGCAGATCGCAACGCGGGCGCCGTAGCTCGCCGCGCGTCGGCTCGCGGCCACGCCACCCGAGCCAGCACCGATGGTGAAAAGGTCGAAGTCGTACTTGGCCATGCGTTCCTGGTGCATCTACCTACGCCGCAGCGGGCCGCGGTGCAACGCGGGCCGCGTCGTAGGCCTCGTGTGGTGTCCCCCGGCGAGCCCCGCGCGCCAGCATACGTCCCGCGGCCGGGACTCAGCCCATCGCAGGTTCCGGGGTCAACACGTCGGCGTCGGCCAACCCCAGCTCCGCGGCGGCCTGGCGCCGCAACCCCTGGAACTGCCGATCCCAGCGCGGCGCAGCTGCGGTCCGCCATGCCTCGACCGGGAGCAGCCCCTCCCGCGCCAGATGTCGGTGCAGCGCGATCTCGGCGACCGGCTCCCGCGAGAACCCGAAGGGATTGCGGGGGCGACCGTCGGGCAGCGGCGGGTACTTGCGATCATCCCCGTCGGCAATGAGGGTGAGCAGCTGCTGACCGCGGTTCCACATGAACTCGAGGAACGCGGGGCCGAACGGCCCGACCTGCGCGCGTGCCCCAGGATCGCGGGCCACCCACTTGGCCCAGTCGAAGCCATAGACGAAGTCGTGCACGTAGCGGAACCGGATCGCCGTGCCCCGACCGAACAGATGCTGCAGAGCGGCGACCCGCTCGGTCTGCACCCGCAGGTAGTCGACCGCACCGCCGGCCGGCTGCGCCCGCGCCTGGCCGACGAGCGAGGCGGCCAGCGCATCGAGATCGCCGAAGACGTTGTCGGGAAACGAGTCCCGCATCGCCACTGCGATCGCCGCGAGTCCCTCCGCCAGAGCGTCACCCAGCGCGGGAGAGTCGTCGTCGACGAGCACCCCGACACCGATGGCGTGCAGCGAGCGGACCCAGTCCCCCCCGGGCGCCAGCGTCCGCCACACCCCGGGGCCGAGCTCGGCGTCGGCAGCCGCGAGTCGGTCGAGCGCAGCGGCATGGACTCCAGACGCCACCGTCGTCACCCGCCGCCGATCCCACCGCCGAGCAACCCCGCCAGCGCCAACATTGCCGCCATCATCAGGCCTCCTCGCCAGATGCACTGATGCAGCGCGTACTTGTAGCGGCGATGCATGGTGTCGGGCAGCTGGGCATCGGACAGCAGCTCGCGAAAGTCGGCGATCATCACCACCACCACGGGCATCACCATCCAAAACTGGGCGTAGTACGGGGCCAGCCACGGCAACGCGGCCCAGACCAACATCGCACCGACGACCAGTCCCTCCACCGCCTGACGCACTGCGGTGGAGCCGAACATGGTGGTGAAGGTTCGCTTGCCGCCGAGCCTGTCGCTCTCCTCGTCGGACAGTCCACTGGCGAGGGCGCTGGCCAGGCACAGCAGCGCGAACGCGGGAAGCACCACCATGCCCGCCGGCATCGGGCTGCCCCCCTGCACGTAGGCGTTCCACCACGGCAGGAAGAACCCCACCCCCACCATCTCCAAGACTTCACCACCCCCGCGGTAGTTCAGTCGCGCGGGAGGCAGGGTGTACAGCACCAGCAGGCCCATGCACGCCGCCGCGCCGCCCAGCAGGCCGGGTCGCCCGAGCACCAGCTCTGCCACCCCTGCCAGCGCCAGCGCCAGCACCCCGGCGCCCATCCCCCCCAACAACACCGAGCCCGGCTCGAGGACGTCGTCGGGAATCGTCTTGGGCGAGCACCCGTCGGGATAGAGCCGACGCTTGAGTTCGTCGACCTCTTGATCACCCCAGTCGTTGACCAGCACCACGAACGCCAGCAGCGCCACCGTGAACGGAATGCCGAGCAGCAGGCCCCATGGGTCGACGCGTCCGCCGGCCGCGATGCCGATCCCCTGGCCCAGCCCCGCCGCCACCAGGAGCTTGGGCCAGCTGCCGGGTTTGAGCGCGTAGAGCCAGCGCACGTGGGCTGGGCGCGTTGCGGGGTGCACAGGCGGGAGTCTAGCAGTCGCGATCCAAGCCAGCCACGCCACGACCGCTCAGCCACGGGTGACTGCCCGCGTGCGCCGTACGACCCCCACCGCCGACGCGCCCCGAGCGACGGGTTTGGTCGTCGGCCGCCGCCCGACGCCTTCCGGCGCCGGTTTCTCCGCGCCCGGGATCCACGGTAGCGTCCCCACCATGCTGCTCGCGCCTCTCCGTGCCGCTGCCGTCGCCCGAGCCCGCGGGTCATCGATTGCTCTGGTCGCGTGCGTGCTGCTGTTGGTCGTGGGCGCGGCCGGTTGCGCCAAGAAGACCGGGCCCCCCACGCCGCCGCAGGTCACCCGCCCCGCGCCACCACCCGACCCCAGCCAGGACCGGCCCGCGCCCGATCCCGAGGGCCCTCGCCTGTTGTTGCGCGGCGCGACCGTGATGACCGCGACCGGGGTCGTCTACAGCAAGGGCGATGTGCTCCTGGAGGGCAACCGCATCGCTGCGGTGGGGGCATCGGTGTCGGCGCCCGAGGACACGACCGTCATCGATCTCACGGGCAAGGTCATCACCCCCGGGATCATCGATACCCACTCGCACATCGGCGTCTACGCGGCGCCGGGCTTTGCCGCGCACGCCGACGGGAACGAAGCGACCGCGCCGACCACCCCGGGAATGCGCGCGGGCGATGCGGTCTGGCCTCAAGACCCTCAGCTCGAGCGAGCCCGAGCGGGGGGGATCACCACCATGCAGATCCTCCCTGGATCCGCCAACCTCATCGGCGGACGCAGCGTGGTGATCAAGCCGCGCTTGGGCCCTCGCAGCCTGGAGGATGCAAGGTTCACCGTCGCC
>JAHZJA010001472.1 GCA_022601155.1 Deltaproteobacteria bacterium
AACTGCGGCTGCGAACCATGCCCAGATGGCCTGGACTCGAACTGGCTGTTCGATTGCACGTGCCCGATACCTCAGAGGGATGCCTGCGCCGAGATGGGCCTGGGCATCAACGAAGATGATTGCTCCTGCGAGCCCTGCCCCGAGGGACAACAGATCAACGACGGCTCGTGCTCATGCACCCACGTCGACTGCGGAGAAGGGGTGTGGCCGGACACGCACTGCGAGTGCGGTGGCGACGGGTGCCCGGAAGGCAAGGAGCCCGTCGGCGACCACTGCCTGTGCGAGGACCGCTGCGAGGACCACGAATGCGACCTCGGCGAGAGCTACGACTACACGACCTGCGAGTGCGAAGCCCCCACCTGCGACGACGAGGCCCTACCCACGATGTGCGCGGAGGAGGGCCCCGAGGGCGGCGTCGCGGCGTTCTCCTGCTGCCCCGAGGGCGACCCGTGCAACGGCTCGTGGTGCACGCTGTAGCCCATGAGGCAAGCAGGGCGGGTCACCTCGACCCGCTCAGCTGCCGAAGTGCGCCGCCAAGACGATGAAGTCGGCGAAGTCCACCAGGTCGTTGCCGTTGAAATCGGCGGAGCCCGGTCCGCCGAACTGCGCCGACATGACCAACACATCCGGGAATGCCACCTCGCCGTCTCCGTCGAGATCGGCGAGGTGTCGATCGAGGAAACCGATGTGCGCGTCGAGCCGGGGACCAAAGCCCACGCCATAGCAGCCCGAGCTTCCGCCCGAGATCACACCGCCCACGAACGCGCGAGCATCGGGATCGTCCTCGGTGACGGGGTTGCCCTCGAGGTCACGGAACACCAGCACCGGGCCACCGCTGTCCCCGTAGCACGCGCCTGCGACTTCGTCGTTGGGCCACCACATCAGCTGCGGCTCCAACGACTCGTCGTCGGCACAGGTGTAGATGGGCGCACAGCCGTAGCCGCCCAGCTCCTGATCGGTGTGCATCTTGATGCCGTTGGGCGGCAAGTTGGGTCCCACCTCGACCGGCTCGATGTCGTGATAGCCGTAGCCCACCAGCTCCAGGCCCCACTCGAGATCCAGGTCGCCCTCGTCCATGCCCGCCGTAGGGCGGATGGGGTCGGCGCCCGTGCGCTCGAGCGCATCGGGGACGGTCATCAGGATCGCGAGATCGTTGAGCGGTCCGCCGATGTAGCTGTCGTGCATCACGATCTGGCGGAGTTCGATCGTCACCGTGGGGTGCAGCGTCGAGCCGTACTCGGTGGCCGCACCGAGATCGAGGGCGAGCGCGCCGGGCTCCACGGCGACCAGTGCACCCGTGTCGGGGTCGACCAGCGGTGTCCCTTCGTCATCACGGGCCACCACGCAGTGCGCGGCGGTCAACACGGTGTGCGCCCCGATGATCGTAGCCGTACACAGCGGCGTTCCGTCGTATCGGTCTTCGAAGGTCGACGACAGACCATGCAGCCCCAGGACGGCAGAGTGACGGGCCTCCAGTGGCTCCGGGTCGTGCCCGAGGATCCGGTCGTCGCCATCGGGGCCATCACGACCCACCGAGCCGTCGTCACACCCCACGATCAGGGTCGACGCCGCCAAGAGTCCAACAAGGGCGCTACGCGCCCGCAATGCAGTTCCATCCACCATTGTCTCAGCCTCCGCCAGCGCTCGTGTGCGCCGTACACGAGGATTGCCACTGCCCCTCCAGGGGTTGCATGAAAAACGACGACGTCCGCTACGGGGGTCCCCAATCGATGCAACCGCCTCTCAGGCCAGCTTGGCGTGTCCGCCGAGGCCGTGGCAGACCCCCGCCTGCCATCGCACGCGGGCACAGATGGACTGAGCCGTCCCGCGCAGTGGACGACCGAGGTGGGCTCTCAAGCCCCGCCGTCGGACATCCAATCGCCGCAGCCCCGAGGCACGGGTGCCGACGCCCTCCGAGCCCGAGCGAGCCGCTCGGCGCACGCATCGATGGCCATCATGCTGCTGTTGCACGACTCGGGCCCCTGCCCTCCACACGTGTAGAACGCCTCGGTGCAGACCATGCACGGCGCAGCCTCCCCGTCGACCAGCGGCACCGGTTCTCCGAGGCCCCGCGTACCACTGAGCAGCCCCCACGCACGACCCATCATCCACGCCTCGGCCTTGCCATCGGGATGAACCCACACGCCGTGGAGTTCGTCGCCCATGGTCCACAGCTGGAGCGAGATTCGCCGACTCCGCTCGCCACGGGCCAGGGTGACCATCACCGAGCCCGTGCGAGCGCCATGCCAGGCGGGGTCGTCCTCCAACACCAAGGCACCGGTTCCTTCGAGAATCTCAGCGTCGGGAAGCCGAGGCGTTCCCGCGAACGCCCACCTTCCGCAGCGTGGCCCGCTCGCCCTCGAGTACGAGCTCGTAGTAGCCGTTGGCGCCGACCAGTGGCTGTGGGCCACCGGTCACCACCGTCGTCAAGCGCCATGCGATCGCGGGCTCCGCCTCCGCGGCGCTCGGCGAAGACGCAGGCTCCACACCGGACTCGACCGAGGACCCGAGCTCCGCAGCAGGGGCCCGTGGGGGCGAGGCCGGCTCCGACGCCGGACGGGCCGTTGCCGTCGAGTCCAGTGCAGGCTGGCAAGCGGTGAGGACAACGGCACACAGCAGGCTCGTGGGGCGGGTCATGGCGGAGCGCAGAGCTAGACGCCCTTCCGAGGGCCGTCATTCCCAGCGCCCGCGCAACGCGGGCCCTCAGCCGCGGGCCAGCTGCATCGCCTCGGTCTCATCGCGGGTGACCAACGCGTCATGCCCGGCCGACTTGGCCTTCCGCCGCGGGCCAGCTGCATCGCCTCGGTCTCATCGCGGGTGACCAAGGCGTCATGTCCGGCTGACTTGGCCTTCAGCCGCGGGCCAGCTGCATCGCCTCGGTCTCATCGCGGGTGACCAACGCGTCATGCCTGGCCGACTTGGCCATCCGCCGCACCTGCAGCTCACCGACCGCCGTCGCCACCAACACGACCACCCGCGCGAAGCTGGCGTCGGCCTGGGCTCTGAGGTTCGTCGCAAGCGACTCGAACTCCGGATCGTTGCGGCCTGCCGACTCACGAGAATCGAGGACGAGACCGAAGCTCTGGTGCTCGGGTCGGACCAGCGCGGTCACGGCGTTGTAGGCCTTGGCAATCTCCTCGAGGGTGGCCG
>JAHZJA010001473.1 GCA_022601155.1 Deltaproteobacteria bacterium
AACGATTTTTACACCGCCACCGCCCAACGCGGGCTGTCCACCAACTACGGCCAGTTTCTCGAGCTGGCTCGGCGGGAGCGTACCTTCCTCCTGCTTCTCGCCGCGGGGTTCTTCCTCGCTGGAGTCACATTCAGGCATCCCGTCGCTGGAGCCTGGGTCGGGTTCCTGTTCGCGTCGTACTCCGCCGTCGCCAACGACAGCATCCAGACCCTGGGAACGTTCATCGCCTCCAACCGCAACAAGCCCTGGTGGATCTTGTGGCTGTTCATTGGCGGCGTGTTCCTCGTGACGGTCACCTACAGCTGGATTCAGTACGACGGCGACGTCAGCTATCAGCGCCTCGCAGCCAAGGGCTTCGAGACGGCGCCGACCTCGTTCACGTACCTGCAGATCGCAGCCCCGCTGTTCTTGCTCATCCTGACGCGGCTCAAGATGCCCGTCTCGACGACCTTCTTGTTGCTCACCGGTTTCGCCACCTCGGCGTCGAGCATCGGCAAGGTTCTCAGCAAGAGCCTCAGTGGCTATGTCCTTGCGTTGTTCCTGGCCATCGCAGTGTGGACGCTGCTGTCCAAGCCGCTCCATCGGATGCTCAAGGGCAAGGCCCACCCCGCGTGGCGGATCGTGCAGTGGTGCACCACCGCGTTCTTGTGGTCGGTGTGGCTGATGCAGGATGCGGCCAACATCGCTGTCTACCTGCCGCGTTCGCTGGGTGGTTTCGAGTTCCTGTGCTTCGCTGGCGCGATCTTCCTGGGACTCGGGTTGTTGTTCCGCATGCGGGGCGACCGAATCCAGGAGGTGGTGGAGGAGAAGTCCGAGGTCGTCGACGTGCGGGCTGCGACCCTCATCGACATGGTGTTCGCGGGTATCTTGCTCTACTTCAAGATGCACTCGAAGATGCCGATGAGCACCACCTGGGTGTTCATTGGTCTGCTCTCGGGCCGCGAGCTCGCTATGACCTGGATGCGGGCCAACAAGCGCACGATGAAGCAGACGATGCGCATGATCACCAAGGACCTCGCGTCCGTGACGATCGGGTTGATCGTCTCCATCGCGCTGGCGCTTGCGGTCAACGACGCGTTCCGCCGTGAGCTGCTCAGCACGCTCGGCCTCGGCTGAGTTCGGGCGGCATCCTTCGACTTTGGCTCGACCCCCGTCTCCCTTCGAGGAGCGGGGGTCGCTCACTTTAATCCGGTCGCCGAGGTGTCCTGCCATGTCACGAGCTGGTCACATCAGCGTCACGACGCATCGCTACATTGCGAGCGGATTCACCAATGAACCGACCATTCGAGATCGTGTCTGTGGTTGCTCTCGTCGCTGCCGTTTCCGTGCCTGGATCCGCGAAGGCACAACCAGCCGCAGACGCTGACCCCGTCGTTGGGCCTGCGAGCCCAGCACCACCAGCCGAGCCCGTGGCTCCGGAGGCAACCCCGGCGCCCAGCGCTTCGGTGACCGCCGACGAGGCCGCGCCGAGCGAGACATCGCCGGTCGAGGCCGCACCGGTCGAGGTCGTACCGGTCGAGCCTGCACCGGCCGAGACGCCGACCCCCGCACCCGTGGTGTCCCCGGAGCGCGAGGCCAGCATCGGCGACGCCGTGGCCGAGGAAACGCTGGCGCCGGTCGTCGACGGCGACAGCGAGGCGGACGAGACCCCTACCGCCGAGCCGACGGTCGATCGCAAGGCGGGTGACCACCTGCGGCCGCCGGGTGAGGACGAGCTGCGAGGCAAGCACCCCGTCGATCCCGAGAGCGGCACCTACAAGCCCGGCACCGGCCTCACGCTCACGAGCAAGGACGGCCGGTTCGAGCTGGCGACCCGGCTCCGGGCGCAGTTTCGCTACACCTTCGAGCACGATGGTGAGTCCGACGACCTGTCGCACGGTCTGCAGATCCGGCGCGCGCGGTTGCAGTTCAAGGGGCACGTCTTCAACGAGCACAACCGATTCAAGACGGAGCTGGCCGTCTCGCCGCGAGACATGGGCTTCGATGGTGACGTCACCCACCGCACGCCCATCTTGGACTGGTACTTCGACTTTACGTACCTGCGCGATCTCACCGTGCGTATCGGTCAGTACAAGGTGCCGTTCAGTCGGCAGCGCGTGGTGTCGTCGGGCGACCTCCAGCTGGTCGATCGTTCTCTCGCCAACGGCGAGTTCAACCTCGATCGCGACATCGGCCTGGACCTCCGCTCCAAGGATTTCTTGGGGCTGGGCAAGCTTCGCTACTACGCGGGCATCTACTTTGGTGAGGGCCGAGACCAGTACCGGCCAAGCAACTTCGACATGTTCTACCTCGCGCGGGTGGAGTTCCTCCCGTTTGGGATGTTCAAGGACTACAAAGAGGCCGACTTTGCGCGGAGCCTGCGGCCGCGGCTGTCGCTCGGAGCCGCCTACGCCTTCGTCGACGGTGCCGTGGGCAACCGGGGGGTGCGGGGCTCGACGCCTTCGGACGGCGGCACGACCGACTATCACAACGCCACCGCCGACGTGATGTTCAAGGTCGCGGGCTTCTCGTTGTTTGCCGATGTCTTCTACCGACAAGGCCGGCGCAACTTTGGCGATGCGGTCGTCGAGCAAGACGACGGGACCCAGGCGCCCGCAGAGCAAGAAGCGTCGCGCAATGGACTGGGGTGGTCGGCCACGGTCGGCTACCTGATCCCGCGGGTCCCCTTCGAGATCGCTGGGCGCTATAGCCAAGCCCTGGCCACCGGGAACTCCTCCTCGCTCTCGCGGCGCGACGAGGCTGGCGGCGGCATCAGCTACTACTTCGCCGGGCATCCCCTCAAACTCCAGCTCGACTATTTCACGCGCTTTCCGGAGGGACAGCTGCGGGAGGCGGGCAACGAGGTTCGCCTCCAGCTCCAAGCGGCGTTCTGAGGTCTACCCGTTGCGGTGGGGTCGAGGCGGTGGGTCCGAGCTGTGCCGGGGGTGCTACGGGCGCCGGATCGCACGACCACGATGTCGCAGCCGGGAATCAAAGGCATCGAATCGAGCTGGTCGGTGCCCGAGCGTCGCGCGGAAACGTCGATCACGGTTGTCAGCGGCGACGACGACGACATCCGACATCTGTCACCGTATCGTTACTTCCCGTCGGGTATCGCGGCGACGTACGATGAGGGTCATGCTCCGCCGCGAGGCGGCGCGACTGTCCGTGGCTTCTACGACGGAGCCGAAACAGATCGCGGTGGGCCTCGCCGGGCCCTGGTGACCATGAGAGAGCGCGTGGGCCCATCAACGCCGCCGTCAGGTGGCACCAAGCTGTCGCGTCCCGTGAGGACAGGCGGGGGTGAGCGCGTCGCGGGATGGTTGCTTCGGTTGTGTGCGGTCGTCCCCGTGGTGCTCACGCTGGGCCTGGTGTCGATGTTGGCCCGTGGGGCGTGGACGGAGCAGGGCCTCGCCATGCCGCCCGGTGGGCTCGCGCCGGCCGTAATGGGGACGGTGCTGATCGCGGGCCTGGCTCTGCTGTGGGCCGTCCCCGTCGGGTTGGCGGCCGCGATCTATCTGGCGGAGTTCGCCCCAGCCACGTGGCGTCGCTGGCTCCGCCCCGCGCTCGAGCTCCTGGCGGGGGTCCCTACGGTGATCTACGCGCTGCTGGCGGTGTGGGTGGTCGTCCCTGCGCTGACGCGGCTGCTCCCGGGCTTGTCGGTGCCTCGCATCGTTGCAGCCTCGATGGTGTTGGCTCTGATGTTGGTGCCGACCGTCGTCTCGCTCGCAGAGGACGCCTTGCGCACGGTGCCTCGCCAGCAGCGAGAGGCCGCATTGGCGCTGGGAGCCTCGCGCCTGCGGATGTTGGCCTACGTGGTCCTGCCCGCCGCGGCCCCGGGGATCGTCGCCGCGGTGATGTTGGCCCTCGCCCGCGCCGTGGGTGAGACGATGATCATGACCCTGGTCGCGGGTCGCCTGCCATGGATGGGCCTCGACCCTCGGACCGCGGTCGAGACGCTCACGGGGCAGCTGGGCGCCGCGGGCTTGGGGGCGCCGGTGACCGGCTCGATGTACACCGCAGGCGCGGTGTTGCTGCTGCTCAGCCTCGCCGTGCACTCGGTGGGCCATCGGCTTGTCCGGCGGGCGGGGAGGTGGTCGTGACCCGCGGAGAATCACGACGCAGCACGGGCCTCGGCGTACCCCCGGCGCAGCAGCGTCGTGGGCGGTTGTTCGCGCTGGTGTGCATGGTGGCCGCGATCTTCCCCGTGGTGCTCGGGGCGGCGTTGCTCGGAGCCGCGATCGAATCCGGCGCGGGCTTTGGTGCACACGGCGGCCTGGGAAAGCTGTCGTCGGTCGATGCCGGGAGCTTGCTCGGCAGCGCGCTCGGAAGCCTGTGGCTGGTCTCGATGGCGCTGGCGATAGCGTTGCCCATCGGCGTCGGCGTGGCGCTCCACCTCGAGGGCCCCCGCAGCCGCATGCGCTCGTTGTTGGCGCTCAACATCGCCAACCTCGCTGCCGTGCCCTCGGTGTTGTTTGGGCTGGTGGGGCTGGAGCTGTTCGTTCGTGCGCTCCGCCTGGGCCACGGGATGCTCGCGGCCGCGTTCACGCTGGCGCTGGTCGTGCTGCCCATCGTGGCGGTGGCGGCCCGTGCCGCCCTGCGGGCGGTGCCCGACGAGCTGCGCGAGGGAGGCTATGCGTTGGGGGCGACCCCGTGGCAGGTCACCCGCCAGGTGGTGTTGCCCGCGGCGCTGCCGGGCATGCTCAGCGGTGCGATCTTGGCGATCGCCAGAGCCTTTGGCGAGGCCGCGCCCTTGTTGCTGGTGGCCGGCTTCGCGGCGACGAGCTCGCCTTCGGTCAGCGGCGACCCTCGACAGATCCTACCGCTGCACGTGTTCCAGGTGCTCGCCGAGCCAGACGGTCCCTCGCGAGCCGACGCCGCGATGTCGGTGGCGGTGCTGCTCGGCACGCTGCTGGTCTTGGCCGGCTGGGCGATGCGCTTGCGACACCGTCACGAGCGCCGTCGCGACGGCTGAGACGAAGTCCTTTCATGACGACCCTCGTTCCCAAACTCCGTGTCGAAGATCTGTGTGCCTGGTACGGCGAGCGACAGATCCTCGACCGCATCTCGTTCGATGTGCCCGCCCAGCGGATCACCGCGATCATCGGCCCCTCGGGCTGTGGCAAGTCCACGTTCATCCGCTGCATCAACCGCATGCACGAGCTGGTCTCCGACGCGCGCGTGCAGGGCCAGGTGCAGCTGGACGGCGAAGATGTCTACGACCGTCATGTGGCGCTCGAGCAGCTGCGGCGGCGGATCGGGATGGTGTTTCAAAAGGCCAACCCCTTCCCGATGTCGATCCGCGACAACGTGCTCGCAGGGCTGCGACTCACCGCCGAGAGCCCGGTGCGCGACGACGAGGCCGTCGAGCCCGCCCTGCGCTCGGTGGCGCTGTGGGACGAGGTGCGGGATCGACTCAATCACCGGGCCGAGACCCTGTCGGTCGGCCAGCAACAGCGGCTATGCATCGCTCGGGCCTTGGCCCTCCAGCCCGAGGTCCTGTTGATGGATGAGCCGTGCGGGTCGCTCGATCCCATTGCCACCGCTCGCGTCGAGGACCTGCTGGGTGACCTCCGAGAGCGCTTTACGATCGTTTTGGTCACCCACAACATGCAGCAGGCCGCGCGCGTATCCGATCGCACCGGTTTCTTCCTTGGCGGGCAGCTGGTGGAGTTCGATGACACCGACGTCATCTTCACGCAGCCGGGCGATCGACGGACCGAGGACTACATCACCGGGAAATTCGGCTAAGATGCCCTTTCATGTCCGATTCGGGCACCACTCCCGCGGGCCCCGGCCACACTGACCGGGCCTTCGAGCAGGAGCTGCACACCGTGCGGGGCGCCTTGTTGCGCATGGCTGGTCATGTCGAGCACATGATTGGGCGGGCCGGGCAGGCGCTGGTTCAGCGCGACGGTGCGTTGGCGCGAGACGTCATCGAGGAGGACCAGGAGGTCAACCGCGCCGAGGTGGAGATCGACGAGCTGTGCCTGCGGATTCTGGCCAAGCGCCAGCCGATGGCCTCCGACCTCCGGTTCGTGACGTTGGCCATGAAGATGGTCACCGATCTCGAACGCATCGCCGATCTCGCGGTCAATATCTGTGAACGAGCGGTCGATCTGGTCGACTCCAAAGTGGTGGTGCACGCGGAGATCCCGGCGATGTGTTCGGCGGTGGAGAACATGGTCCACCAGGCCATCGAAGCCTTCGTCAATCGTGACGTGGCCAAGGCCCGCGCCGTGATCGACGGGGACGATGTCGTCGACGACTACTATCACCGGATCTTCGAAGACCTGCTGGGTCGTATGCACGCCGAGCCCGCGCAGCTCCACCAGTGGATTCACGTGCAGTCGGTGGCGAAGTGGCTCGAGCGCATGGGCGACCACTCCACCAACCTGGCGGAGTTGGTGATCTTCATGGTCGAGGGCCGCGACGTTCGGCACCCTCGGCTGCACGGCGGCAAGCCCCCGTCTTGACCACCGCGCGGACGAGCGGATCACCCGACCCCGGGCCGGACGAGGCCTGGCACCGTCGCGCAGCAGGGCGGCAGCGCGTGACTACTTCTCGAGCAGGGCCTTGACGTCCGCGATGCGGCTGTCGACGTCGACGCCCAGCCGCTTGGCTTTCTTGTAGGCATCGAGCGCGCGCTGATAGCGGTGCTCCCGCTGCAAGATGTCGCCGAACAGCTTGTGGGCGTCGCCGCTACGCGGTGAGTACTTGACCGCGTTTCGAGCGGACCGGCTCGCCTTGTGGTGGTTGCCCAGATCGAAGTGCACGTTGGCCAGCCCGTAGTGGGCGGCTCCGTTGTGCGGGTTGTGGGCGATGGCCTTGCCGTACAACCGGCTGGCATCTGTGCGATGCCCCTTCTTGCGGGCGGCGTCGCCTTGCTTGGTCAGCTCGGTCGAACGACTCGGGTTGAATTCTTCCTTGGAGCCCTCGCCGAGGCCGAAGTCGACTTGTCGACGCCGCTTCTTGCGACCTGCCTCCGCCTTGGCTTCCTCGGGGTCGATGACGGGCTCTTCGGGGTCCACGACGAGCTCTCCGTCGTCGACGTCCTCGCCGGTTGGATCCTCGCGCGGTGCGGGTGGCTTCTTGGGAGGAGGCGTGACACCAGCCCCCCGCTGAGCCTTGGGTACCTCGAATCCGGCCTCGTCGGCGGAGCGCTCGATCGACTGGCGAGTCGACAGGGGCAGGCTGTCGGAGTCGAGGCCCTCGCTGACGGCGACCTTGAGGGCAGCGGCTTGCTCGGGATCCTCGGTCACCGCCACGCCTGCGGCGGCCGCGAACAGACGCTCGGCTTCGTTGAACTCGCCCGCCAGCAGCCGTCGGCGGAAGTGGGCGAAGGTCACCATGTCGATGTTGGCGCGGCTTTGGGCGTGCTCGCTGTCGCTGAACATCATCGCCCACGCGTAGTACTGGCTCGAGATGTAGGGCGCCTTCTTCCACAGCTTGTCGCCGTGCCCGATGAGGGTCCCCGAGAACTCCCGCCGTAGGTCGGTCGCGACGTCATCGGCCAGGCCCTCGGCGCTGCCGTCGAGCGCCTCGAGCTCATGGACCTTGAGCAGGGCGGTGTCCTTGCTGTCGAGGTTGGGCGGCGGCACCACCCACGCAGCCTTGGACGCGGCATCGCGGGCCTCGAGCGTGAGCTGCTCGACCTTGTCGCGCTCGGCGTCGGTGGGAGAACCACCGAACATCAGCAGCGCGGCCAGGCCCACCGCGGCCAGCGTGCTCAGGCCTGCGACGACGGGCCATACCCACGAACGCGGGGCGATCACGGCATGCGGCGAGGGCATGCGGTCGACGATGCGCTCGCGCCGGGCCTCGTCGGCGAGCATGGGCACGGCGAGGTCATCCCATGGCGTGACGAGCCCGGCCTCGATCTGCGCCTCGCACAGCGCGGCCTCGAGGTCAGCCATGTTCTCGTAGCGCTCTTGCGGCTTCTTGGCCAAGCAGCGCATCACCACGGCCTCGATTGCGGGCGGGATGACGATCCCCTCGCGGACCTGGCTGGGGGGCAACGGCGGCTTGGTCAGCTGCTGCCGCAGGATGTCCTCGACCTCGTCGGCGTCGAACGGCGGCACGCCGACTAGCAGCTCGTATGCGGTGCAGCCCAGGGCGTAGATATCCAGACGCCCGTCGAACTCGTCGCCGAGGATCTGCTCGGGCGCCATGTAGTGCGGCGTGCCTGCAATCCCCGCTCGGCGCTCACCGGCGGCCAGCATCGCGGAGATTCCAAAGTCGACGATCTTCACCGTGTCGGGGCGCTCGTCGATCTCGCTCAGGATGATGTTCTCGGGCTTGACGTCACGGTGGACGACGCCCGCATCGTGGGCCTTGGCCAAGCCCTTGCACGCCTGCCGCATGATCCCGATGAAGCGGCCGGGCTCCATGCAGGTCTCCTCGTCCTGGGGGACGAGGTCTTGGCCCTCGAGCAGCTCCATGGCGAAATACAGCCGGCCGTCGTGGAGCTCGCCGAAGTCGTAGACCTCCACGATGTTGGGTGAGCCCAGCCGACTTGCCGCGCGGGCCTCGTCGCGGAACACCTGCGCCATCTGAGGCTGCTGGCTGAGGTCGAAGCGGAGGATCTTGAGAGCGGAGCGTCGCTCGATGTCGGTGTGGGTGACCTCGTAGACCACGCCCATCCCACCTTCGCCGAGCCAGCGCTTGATGAGGTAGCGCGTTCCGGGGATGACCCGGCCGGGGACGAGGCGAATCTTGGGGGCGTCGGCGGCAGGGGCTAGCAAGCCCTCGGTGCCGTGCATCTGCGTCCCGGCCCGGCTGTCTCGTCCATGGCTGGGGATGACCGAGGTCGTCGGGCGACGATTGGTGGGCTCGGCGGCGGGGTTGGTCTCGAATGTTGGATGGGTATCGGCGACGTCGAGGGGGTCACGGCCGGGCACGGGCGGCGCGGTGGGTCCCGATCGCATCTGGGCGGTGGGGACCGTGTCACGGATCTTGGCTCGGATCGGCTTGGTCTTGGTGCTGATCAGCGTGTCTCGGGTCGCAGCGTCGTACTCGTGCCGAGCAACTGGGCTGGAGTCTCCCGCGCTCGTCGGCTTGCTGGGTAGACCGAAGTCTTCGCCGAACATCTCGTCGAAGGGGTCCTTCTTGCGCTTGTGGGTCTTGCCCGCGGTCGGTGGTGCCGTGCGCCCGCCGGGCGCAGGCACGGTGACCTCCGTCCCCGAGGCGCGCATCCCTGGCGGACCTGGTGGGGGTGGAAGCCCGCCTGGCTCAGTGCTGCGGGGATCGGGGTCGGCCACGGAGGCCGCGTCGGTGCTGCGGGGATCGGGGGCAGGCACCGGTGGTGCCGGCGCGGGGCCGATGGCGGTCTCCTGATGGGACGGCAGCGCTGCGTCTGCCGTGGCCGTGCGCGGAATCGATGGGGGTGCCTGCGGCATCCCCATCAACATCTGGGTCTTCTTGTTGTTGTCGGTCCGGGCCCGAGCCTGGGTCGAGGCCTCTGCGGCCGGCGTGATACCGGGCGGAGCTGGCACGGGCCCCGGGCCGGACGCGATCTGCGTGCGTCGGTCCTGGCGACGGGCGTCGGGCGCCTTCGCGAGCGGTGCTTTGGCCATGCGGGTCGGCTCCTCGGGGACGGTCTCGTTCCGCGGGGTCGTGTAACGGTTGTGATTCTAACAGGCACCTCGTCAGGATCGGCGGTCGTCCGTCGATCTCGATGTGGACAAGGCTCCCAGCAACGAGATGGGGCCCGCCGAGCCATCGGGGTAACCCCCGTGGCGTCCAACGGACCCCTCGCGTTCTGCGCCAAGGGCGCAGATCTCGGCGTGCGACCTAGCGGTCAGCCGCGTCGGCGGCGTCCTGCACCGAGCAGCATCAGCCCGAACAAGCCCGCCACCATGCTCCCGTTGCCCGGCGAGTCCGAGCGGCAGGTGCATCCAGAGCTGGCATCATCGTCGCCGATCCCCTGGCCAAAGCCGGGAGGAAGATCGCCGTCGTCGCCACCGTCGCTGACGCCACCGTCGCCGCCGTCGTCACCAACTCCGCCGTCGCCACCGCCGTCGCCGTTGCCACCGTCGTCGCCGCCGTCGCCGTTGCCACCGTCGTCGTTGCCACCGTCGCCGTTGCCGCCGTCGTCTCCGCTGGGCGGCGGGAGATCATCACCCACGCTGATGCTGACCGATGCGCTGCTGGTCTCGTTACCCGCGGTGTCGATCGCAACGACGTACAGCTCGTAGCTGCCCTCGGGGATCCCGGTGACGTCCCAGCCGTAGGGGTCGGAGTTGTCCGAGCCCTGGTCGGAGCCGTTGGAGTACAGCACCACCTGCTCGATGCCGGCGTCGTCGGAGGCGTCGACGGTGATCGTGAAGTCCGAACCGGTCGGGAACGTGTCGCCGTCGGACGGGAACGTGATCGAGACCGTGGGGGGCGATGCGTCGGGCGTCGACGGGCCGAACAACGTCATCAGCTCCGCGTAGGAGTTCTGCTGGTTGTTGACCCCGCACTCGGCCTGGTGCTGGTTGGGGCAGTACAGGTTTTGGACGATCGGGATGCACTGGTCGTTGAACGAGGCATCACCACCCGCATTGAACGGGTTCATGATGTCGCCCGGCTCGTCGACGTGCTCCAGTCCGTACGAGTGCGCGACCTCCTGGCCGACGGTCGTTGCCGTGACGGCGGCCGAGAAGCTGTCGTTGGCGCTGTGGAACGCGTAGGTGATGTTGTTGTGGGTCTGCGCGTCCCCGCAGTCCACGGGCGCAATGCCCAGCACGCCACCACCATAGGGGTTGGTGGGCCCGGTCATGTTCATCGTGTAGTCGCCCGAGGCGGGGCGAACGTCGGTGATGATCACGTTGAACGGAGCCCAGTCGGCGACGACGGCCTGCATCACCGCTTCGCGCTTCTCGCCCGCGCCATAGGGCGCGAAGTTGCCGACGAGGTTGCCGATCTGGGTGATGTTGTTGCGCGAGTCGTCGCTGCCCCCGGAGAGGTTGGCCCCGTCGAAGTTGACGAAGATGCGGCCCTGCGAAGCCCCGCCCTGGGCCGGAGTGCCCGGGGCTCGCTCGTGGGGAAGGTCGGCCGGCACTGGCACCGGATCACCGCGGTACTGACCGAGGCCGATTTCCTCGAGCTCCTCGACGGTCATGTCCCACGTTGCGGGGCGATCGTCGTCGGCACCCGGCTCGGTGGCCGACGCGGAGGGGGACGCGCCGAGGACGAGCAGGGAGAGGGGAATCAACAGCGAAAAAACACGGGGGGACGTGCCGGTATTGGGACGAGCGGCAAGC